>CABXPN010000005.1 GCA_902514225.1 uncultured Bacteroidota bacterium | reverse complement strand
AAAACAAACTTAAAAAATTAATTGGAATTTCTGATTAGAAATTACTTTTAAAAATAATTTTATTTAAACTGTCGCATCAATAGGTGTTTAAGTCCTAGATACTAAAACAAGTATTAAAAACCCAATCATATAAATACCTCCCAGGAATTGTAGTAACTTATATTCGTTTTGAAATTTGAGCTTCAACTGTTCTATTTGCAGGGTTTTTCTGATGTAAAGAAGAAGCCCTGATAATAGAAAGACAAGCAAGATATAGTGCATATACTTTTCCATACCCAAAACTTTCGGAAAGAACTTAAGCTTAAATTCCACTAGAAAAAGAATGAAAGAAAGCACACCAAGCATCATAAAATGACTGCTTAAATTAGGTTCAGTATTTTTTAATTTATAACTTCTTAAAAAAAGTAAAACAGGTGCTAAAATGGCAAAAACGAAATAAGAACCATAAAGAACATAAGGAGGTTCAGGCCAGTGAAGTATTCTAAAAAGTACAAAAAACAAGGTAATTGAATACAATAGTGGTAAGATAGCATGTACTGATTTTCTTATGCTAAATGCAAATTCAGCTAAAGCAAATGACAAACCAATAATAGAAATAATAAGCATTATATTCGCTCCTGGCCAATGCATCATCTTGAACAGCATACCCATAACATAAACAACACCTAGTAATGGGTAAATAATATTCTGGGTTAATGAATTTGACTTTCGATTGTGAATCGCATATTCCAATAAAGCAATAGCAATTACTCCAAGTGAGGTAATTAATAATGCGCCTGCTCCAGGCCAACGCATAAATTTGAAAAGGAGTCCTATTATGAGAATAGCTCCAATAATTAGGTGCGAAATATTTCTAATCATACTTATTCATTTTAGTAATGTAATAGTTTTTTCATAAAGCAAACTTACAGAAAATTACGGGAAAATATAAAAGAGAAAAAAGTCGGGGTAGCAGGATTCGAACCCTTACTCCCTATAAACAACTTCCAATAAAGTTTGCCCAACCGCATCTAATGTTTCTCTATCAATATTATTCATGTCATCTTTATGAGTATGCCAGTGCTTATTAAAATGACTTTCAGTTGCAGGGTTATATTCAATAATATCAATGGTTGGGATATGAGCTAAGTAATTTACATATACATGATCATCCATAATTTCAGGTCCGTTTTTATAAACAAAGTATTTCCCAAAACCCAATTTGTTTCCTTTCTTCCAAACTTTTTGTAAAACAGAAGAGGCAAAATAAGTAGAATTACCTTCCATATAAAAGGTAGCGTTTTCAGCAGCAACCATATCTAACAAAATACCATATTTGGCAGTATAATTTGATTTGTGTGGAGTTTTACTCCAATGTTGAGAACCTAAACACCAAGAATCTTGCATAATAGGATAGTCAGAGTTTTCTGGTTGTCCGTAATCTTCTGCATCAAAAAGGATAATATCTACTCCTATTTTTGGGTTTTTGATGCTAAACTGCCGAGCCATTTCTATTAAAACTCCAACTCCACTTCCTCCATCATTTGCGCCAAGTATTGGGCTATTTTGGTTTTCTGTGTCATGGTCGGCAATGTGGCGAGAGTCCCAATGTGCAAAAAGTGCAATTCTATTGTTTTTCTCTGGAGAGAAACTTGCAATAATATTTTTTAACGTATGATTTTTGCCATCATAAGTTGTAATAGGAGATTCTTGTATTATTACATTTGGAGTGTATTGTAAAAACTTTTTTTCTAACCAAATAGCACAGTTTTTCCAACCCTTACTACTAATGACTCTTGGTCCGAAATCTACTTGTTTTTGTATGTAACTATATGCAGAATCTGAATTAAAAGTAGGAACTTCACTTTTTGCTTTTGCTTTTTTAGGAGTAGTTTTTTGCTGAGGTTCTGATGTGCAAGAAGAAATTAAAATTACTAAAAGGAACACCCCCCACCCCCTTTTTAGAGGAGAAGTTTTACTGAAAATCGTATGTCTAATATTTAACATCTCAAATCTAATTCTTTACTTCCCAACTACTTCCTTCTCTACTGTCTTTTATCTGAATTCCAGATTTATCAAGTTCATCTCTAATCAAATCGGCTGTATCAAAATCATCATTCTTCTTTGCATTTCCTCTGAGTTGTAATACCAATTCCATTACCTCAGAAGTTAAGTCATTGCCACCACTTTCTTTTGCAGAAATAAATCCTAAAATATCAGTAACAAAGTTATTGAACAATGTTTTTAATTTTTCTAAATCAGTTGCATTCAGACTTTCTTTCCCATCTTTTACTGAGTTAATAATTCTTACTCCATCAAATAAATGAGCAATTAAAATAGGAGTATTAAAATCATCATCCATTGCAGAATAACACTTTTGATCTAACTCATTAACATCATAAGTTGAGTTTTCGGATGCTTTTAAATTTTGCAAAGATTCCATTGCATTCATCAGTTTTGCAAAACCTTTGTCAGCTGCTTTAAGTGCTTCATTACTAAAATCTACTGTACTTCTATAATGTGCTTGCAAAATGAAAAAACGAATGGTCATTGGAGAATATTCTCTTTCTAATTTATCGTGAGTTCCATTAAAAAACTCTTCCAAATTGATAAAATTCCCTAAGGACTTACCCATCTTCTTCCCATCAATTGTAATCATATTATTGTGCATCCAATAGTTTACAGGATTACAATCGTTACATGCATTGCTTTGTGCTATTTCTGCTTCATGATGTGGGAAAACAAGGTCCATTCCACCTCCATGAATATCAAAAGTTTTGCCTAAATATTTCTCACTCATTGCAGAACATTCCATATGCCAACCCGGGAAACCCTCTCCCCAAGGTGAAGTCCATCTCATAATATGTTCCGGATTTGCTTTTTTCCAAATAGCAAAATCAACAGGGCTTTTCTTTTCGGATTGCCCATCTAATTCTCTAGTTCCCTCTAAAGTATCTTCTATATTTCTTCCTGATAAAGTCCCGTAAGGATAGGATTCATTGTACTTATTTACATCCAAATAAACCGAACCGTTTACTTCATAGGCAAATCCATTTTTTAAGATTTGTTTTACCATTTCAATTTGCTCAATAATATGTCCTGTTGCTCTTGGTTCAATTGATGGAGCTAAACAATTTAATGCTTGCATTGCTTTATGGTAACTCAGAGTATAAAACTGAACAATTTCCATTGGTTCTAATTGCTCTAATCTTGCTTTTTTTGCGATTTTATCTTCCCCTTCATCATCATCATTTTCTAGGTGACCTGCATCAGTAATATTTCTTACATATCTAACTTTATAGTCAGAGTGTTTTAGATATCTAAAAACTACATCAAAAGTAATTGCAGGTCGAGCATGGCCAAGGTGAGGGTCTCCATACACAGTAGGTCCGCAAACATACATCCCTACATGATTTTCTACTATCGGATTAAATTTTTCCTTTTTTCTTGAAAGGGTATTGTATATCTGTATTTTTCTACTCATTATGCAATAGTTTTATATTTTTCTTTCAGATTTTTTATTATATCTGATGTCATTTTTTCTAGGTTATACTCTAGTTTCCATCCCCAATCGTTTTGTGCATGTTCATCATTAATTGATGATGGCCAAGAGTCAGCAATTTCTTGTCTGAAATCCGAATTGTAAGACATTTCAAAGTTAGGAATATGTTTTGAAACTTCTGCTGCAATTTCTTTTGGAGTAAAACTAATTCCTGCTAAGTTGTATGATGATCGGATTTTTACTTGTTTTGCAGGGGCCTCCATTAATTCAATAGTTGCCCTTATTGCATCTGGCATATACATCATTGGAAGTCCTGTATTTTCTGATAAGAAACTTTCATATTTTCCATCAGTTATTGCTTTATGAAAAATATCTACAGCATAATCAGTTGTGCCTCCACCAGGAGCTGCTTTCCATCCAATTAGCCCTGGATAACGGACACTTCTTACATCTACTCCAAATTTATTATAGTAGTATTCGTTCCATCTTTCTCCTGCTTGTTTTGTAATTCCGTAAACCGTATTGGGCTCCATTACAGTGTATTGTGGAGTATTTTCCATTGGAGTTGTTGGTCCGAAAACTGCAATAGATGAAGGCCAAAAAATCTTTTTAATCAACCTCTCTCTTGCCAAATCCAAAACATGAGAATGAGAACGCATATTCAACCTCCAACCTAGTTCTATATTTTGCTCGGCAGTTGCCGATAGTAAAGCTGCTAATAGATATACTTGAGTAACTTTATATTTTTTTACAATTTCTCTTAATAAGGATTCGTCCATTATATCTAAAGTTTCAAACGGACCCGTTTCCATTACTTCTTTACAAGATTGTCGAATATCAGAAGCCACTACATTATCATTCCCATACATTCTTCTGAGCTCCATAACAAGCTCTGTCCCAATTTGTCCTGATGACCCAATAATTAATATTCTTTCCATTATCTATTTAATATTTTCAGATGGATAATACGAACAGGACATGCTCTTGCTGCCGCCTCATTTGCTTCATATTCCATATCATGCACTTCAACTGTATGAAACCCCTTTTTGTTATTTGATTCCAAAAGCACACTTTTTCCATCTTTCTTGTTCATTCTCCATCTTTCTGGAGCAATTTCCACACAATAATTACAGCCAATACATTTAGCTCTTTGTTGGGTTATTTGGATCATGAGTATTCTGTATCAACTATTTTATATAATCTATCTCCAACTCTTACTGGCTCATTAAGTTTCAGAGTAAAATGATCTCCTTTTTTTACTTCATCAACTAATTCTCTATCTAAATGAATTTCCTCTACAACTGATTCTACAACCCCTGTAATTTTTCCAGTAACTAAAATTGTATCTCCTTTTTTAAGAGTGCCGGTAACCAAATCAAATTCAGCTACACCAAGTTTAGGATAATATCTACTTGTTTTAGAAAGAAAGATTTTCTTTTTTGTAGATTTTGACCCACTTACCCCAGAGAATTCTCCTAGTTTTTGACCAAGATAATAACCATCCCAAAATCCTCTGTTATAAACAGTTTCTAATCTACTCATCCAACCCTTAACTAATTCTTGATTATAAGTACCATTTAAATAAGTATTTGCAGCTTCACGATAACATTTTGTTGTAGTTTTTACGTACTCAGGAGCTCTTCCTCTACCTTCTAATTTTAAAACCGTTACTCCAGCATCTAATACTTGGTCAATAAAACCAATAGTACATAAATCCTTTGGAGACATTATGTATTCATTATCAATATCAAACTCATGTCCGGTTTCTTTATCTTTTACCGTATAAGTCTTTCTGCAATTTTGAGTACAAGCGCCTCTGTTTGCAGATGAATTTGAAGTATGCAAACTCATATAACATTTCCCTGAAACCGCTACACATAAAGCACCATGAGCAAAAATTTCAATTTCTACTAATCTCCCTGAAGGACCTTTTATTTTTTCTTTTCCTATCCCTTTTGTAATTTCTTTTACTTGCAATAAAGAGAGCTCTCTAGATAAAACTACAACATCAGCAAAATGAGAATAAAAACGAACTGTTTCTAGGTTTGTAACATTACATTGAGTAGAAATATGAACTTCCATTTTAATAGAAGACGCATAAGAAATTACAGATTGATCAGAAGCAATAATTGCAGTAATTCCACTTTCTTTTGCAGTGGTTACAATCTTTTTCATGAGGGTTAAATCATGATCATAAATTATAGTATTAAGAGTAATATATGTTTTTACTCTTTTTTCATTGCAAAGAGTAGCGATTTCAACTAAATCTTCTAATGTAAAGTTGTTAGAAGCTCTAGCTCTCATATTTAGTTGCTCAATCCCAAAATATATAGAATCAGCACCCCCCTGTAAAGCTGCTTGTAAACTTTCCCAACTTCCTGCAGGAGCCATTATTTCTATTTTTCTTCCCGTATTCATTTATCGCAAAGATAGTTATTAAAACAGAATAATGAAATAAATGTATTACTCTGTAAAAGAGTGATTAAAATCATATCTTTGCTTTTCATATTTATATAAAAGAATGAAAAGAACAAAAGTAAAAAGTTTATTAAGCGAAAAAGCTAACGGACAAGAAATATGTGTTAAAGGTTGGGTAAGAACTCGTAGAGGATCTAAAAATGTTTCCTTTATTGCTCTAAATGATGGTTCTACAATTAATAATATTCAGGTTGTAGCAGAAGGAGATCATTTTGAAGAGGACCTACTTAAAAGAATCACAACGGGAAGTGCAATTTTGGTTATTGGTATATTAGTAGCATCTACAGGAGTAGGTCAAAATGTAGAGGTGTTGGCAGCAGCAATTGAGATTTTAGGTGATGCGGATGCAGATGAATATCCTTTACAACCTAAAAAACATTCATTAGAATTTTTAAGAGAAAAAGCTCATTTGCGTTTCAGAACAAATACTTTTTCGGCAGTGTTCAGATTAAGACATGCACTTACTTTTGCAGTACATAAATTTTTTAATGATAAAGGATTTTCAAGTATACATTCTCCTATTATTACAGGTGCAGATGCAGAAGGAGCGGGAGAAATGTTCCAGGTTACAAATTTTGATTTAGACAACATTCCTAAAAATGAAAATGGAATTGATTATTCTCAGGACTTTTTTGGCAGTAAAACTAATTTAACTGTTTCCGGACAGTTAGAGGCAGAACTAGCCGCTTTAGCTCTTGGTCAGGTTTATACTTTCGGACCAACCTTTAGAGCAGAAAACTCTAATACATCTCGTCATTTATCAGAATTTTGGATGATAGAACCAGAGGTAGCTTTTGCTGATTTGGAAGAAAACATGGATTTGGCAGAGGAATTTTTAAAATATTGTATTCAGTATTGTATTACAAATAATGAGGATGATTTAAGATTTTTGGATAAAAAATTAGAGGATGAAGAAAAAAACTTAAAGAAAGAAGAAAGATCAGAAATGGGACTTTTGGAAAGACTTCAGTTTGTAATAGAGAGTGATTTTGTAAGACTTACATACAGAGAAGCGATAGATATTTTAAGAAATTCAAAACCAAATAAAAAGAAAAAATTTCAATATATTATTGAAGGTTTTGGTTCTGACTTGCAATCAGAACATGAAAGATATTTAGTAGAAAAAAAATATAAAAAACCGGTTATTATTACAGATTATCCTAAAGGAATTAAAGCTTTTTATATGAAGCAAAATGAAGATGGAGAAACTGTAAGAGCTATGGATATTTTATTCCCATTAATAGGGGAAATTGTTGGAGGATCTCAAAGAGAGGAAAATTTAGAAAAACTTACTACCAGAATGGAGGAAATGGATGTAGATAAAGAAGAACTTTGGTGGTATTTAGAAAGTAGAAAATTTGGAAGTTGTACTCATTCTGGCTTTGGTTTAGGTTTCGAAAGATTAATAATGTTTGTAAGCGGAATGAAAAACATCAGAGATGTAATTCCTTTTCCAAGAACACCTCAAAATGCAGAATTTTAATATATGCAGAAACAGAAATTACAACAAAAATTAGGATTTAATCTGTCACCAAAACAGATACAATTTTTAGCTTTGTTGCAAATTCCGTTAGCATCTTTAGATAGCAGAATTCAGGAAGAATTAGAGGATAATCCTGCTTTGGAAGAGACCGAAAAATCAGAGGATATTTCAATAGATGAAATGGAAGAAGACTACTCGAATTCCTATAAATATAAACAGGAAACTAATTCAGATTATTCTGAAGTTCAGATTTCAGACTTTGAAGAAACACTTTCGGAGTATTTAAAAAAACAACTTCTTTTACTTAATCTGGATGAAGATGATCTGTTTTTAATTGAATATCTGATTGATAGTTTAGATGAAAATGGATGGATTAGCAGAGAAGTTTTTTCTATTTCGGATGATTTACTTATTAATCTTAATTTAGAATTTTCTGAAGAAGAAATTATAAAATCTCTTTTACTTATACAAACTTTAGAACCGTTTGGTGTAGGAGCAAGAAATTTGCAAGAATGTTTACTTGTTCAGCTTAAAAATAAAGAACAAAATGAAATTGTAGAACTCTCCATTAAAGTTTTAGAAAATCAGTATGAACGATTTAGCAAAAAAAATTTTGAAGGAGTTATAAGAGAGTTAGAAATATCTGAAAAACAATTAAAAGATGTTTATGAATTAGTAGAAAAATTAAATCCTTTTCCGGCAAGTAATTTCAGTAAAAATAGGAGTGCTTCTTATATAACTCCGGATTTTATAATTAAAATTATTGATGAGAAAAACATTGTTTCATTATCAAAACGTAGTGGAAAAGAATTAAGAGCAAGTAATCATTATAAAAAAATGATTCAAGAAACTTCTGATAAAAAAGCTAAGGAATTTTTAAAGCAAAAAATTGAATCTGCAAACTGGTTTATAGATGCAATTTTGCAAAGAGAACAAACTCTTTTAAAAGTGATGAACGCAATAATTAAACATCAGGAAAAATACTTTTTATCCGGAGATGACAAAGATTTAAAACCAATGATTCTTGCTGATATTGCTCAAATAGTTAATATGGATATTTCTACAATTTCAAGAGTTAGTAATAGTAAATATGTTCAAACATTTTTCGGTAGTTTTTTATTGAAAGAATTATTTTCGGAAGCTTACAGAAAAGATAATGGAGAGTTAATTTCTACCAAAGTCATAAAAAGTAAACTTAAAGATATTGTAGATTCAGAAGACAAAGCAGCTCCATACACAGATGAAAAAATTACTATATTACTTGGAGAAGAAGAATACCATATCGCCAGAAGAACTGTATCAAAATACAGAGAAGAATTAGGGATTGAAACATCTAAATACAGAAGAGAATTGTAATGAGGATTTCAAAGATACTTTCTTATATCCTTCATCCTATAATTATGCCAATTATTGTACTTTATATTGGGATTAATTATGTGGGATATTTTAAAACTATTTTTCATCAACACACAAAGTTTCTATATGTTATAATACTTCTTTCAACTTTAGTTTTGCCATTAATATCAGCTTCAATTTATATTTCTTCTGCATTACTAATTTTACTGTCTTATATAATTACAAGAAAATGGAAAATAAGTTTACATATGTTAGGAATTGGAGGAGCAATCGGAACTTTTATCGCTCTAAATATTATTTTCGGAGGATTGTTTAATTGGATAATTTTATTTCTGGTCTTTTCAGGATTATTGGCTTTTGCAAGGTTAGATCAGAAAGCACATAATGTACCACAAGTTTATGCAGGGTTTTTATTAGGATGTCTGTTCCAGGTGTTTTTTATATTAAATTATAGTTCTATAATTTCTACTATTTCAATTTTCCGTTCTAGCATGGCATCTTTACTGTAAACAGAGTTTTTTCTGTCTTTTGGGTTATCACTAACACTTTTATCTGATTTATTTTCTCCGAAAGGAAGTTCAATAATTTTCAGATCCCCACTTTTTATAAAACCCTTTAATTGTCCGTTTTCAAAATCATCTAACATATTTAAAAGAGAAGAAATTCTTCTTTGAGATAGATTTACATTATACTGTTTTTCGTGTAATGGACTCGCAAATCCTTTTATATGAAGTTCAATTTTATTCCCATTTTGTAAGGATTTTAAAATATAATCTAAAGTAGAATTTAATTTATTATAATTTCCTTTTAATGTAGTTTCAAAAAACAAATCTATCTCTTCAGAAGGATTTATTTTCTGGTATTCATCTTTTAAAATATAATAAGAAATATATGCTTCTTTATATGTTTTATTTGTTGATGTGTTTAAAGTTCTTGGGTCTGGTTCATCATTATGAAAATACAATTTTATGGGTAAATGTTTTTTAATTGTATCATTAAAAGTAAGAGTGTCTTTATTTATAATTGGATATTGAAAAGAAAAACCATCATTACAACAATTTTCTTCATCTCCGAATAATGATGGACTTCTATTAGATGAAAAATATCCAGAGAACTCATCATAAAAACTTAAATATAAATCATTTTCTTTTGAATTTAATTCAGTAACAGCTTCAGCTTTCTTCCATAAATTAAGACTTCCTTTTGATTTAAATATGTCTATCCCACTTTTATCTATATTTCTGTCCGAGCTAAAGAAAATCTCACCAGTCCAGATATTATAAAAAGGAGTAATTTCATTGTGTTTGCTATTTATTCTTTCTCCTGCATTTATTGGTTCCCCATAATTCCCAAATTTATCTATTACAGAAAACCAAATATCCATTCCTCCAAAACCACCATTTCTGTCAGAAACAAAATATAATATACTTTTACCATTATAAGTAGTTTTATGAGGTTGAGTATTTATGCAAAAAGGTAAATTTATTTTTTTGTTTAAAAATTGAGTAACGGGTTTTTTATAATCTCTGAATGCAATTTTACTATTCCCACTTTTATCAATTACACTATAATAAAAATAATGTTCATCTTTTGGATAAGAAATATTAGCATAGGAGAAAGAATTTCCTAAATGATAGTATTTCCCTTTTCCCCATTCTCCATTTATTAGTTCTGTATAAAAAATTAAACTTTGATATTTGTTTTCTTCCAAAGTGGAAGAAGTGTAAAATGTAGTGTTTTCGTTGATTTGAATAAAGTTCAGCTCAGATCCAAAAGAATTTATATTTTCTGATAAATGTTTTATTTTTACTTCCTGTGATAAAGAAATAAATGGAATAAAGGCCAATATTATTTTTATAAGTATTCTGGGCATTTTTCTTTAATATCTTTTATTTGTTTCTTCTTCTTTTTCTTCCATTTGTAAATTAATGAAAATTCAAACCCACTTTTATTGTTAGAAGCATTTTGTAAATCAGAAACATTTATATCATAACTGATATTCCCAAAAAAATTATTTTTCTGCATTCCAACTCCCAAAATTGCAGCATCATTTACTCTGTAGAAAGCTATAGGAAATAATATAAATTCTTCAAAATCAATTGAGGGTCTTATTCCGATAAGTATTTCTTTCTGTGTGCTTTGTTTGCTTATTATTATTTCAGATTTCAGATTTGTTTTTGAATTAAACCTGTAGTTTACACCAAAATTATAATTGTTTTTTATTGGCAGACTTACTGTTTCATCTTGTACAAATGAGATGGATGGGGTATTTATATGATAAATTGAAAACCCTACATTATAACTTAGTTTCTCTTGTATATTTGTAGAATAATTAGTCCCAAAGCCAATATCTGCAAAAATAAAATTATCAGTAATAAAAAATTCTTGTTCTTCAAATAGCAACTCAGAATAGTCAATTTTTTTTTGTCCTAATCCTGTAAATAAACCAAGAGACAAACTATTATATCTGTTTACATTAAATTTTCGGCTAATTGCGATATTAAATTGATTGTGTGTAAGTTTAGAGGATCCAGATTTGTCATTAAGAAACTGTAAACCGATATTCAATTTTTTGTAAATTTCTTTACCTTCAAAAGAAGATGATAATGTAGAAAATGGAACAGATACAGACTGCCATTGTGATTTTCTGATTATCGAAACTCTAAAATCATTTTCAGATAAATCTCCTACTAAAGAGGGATTAAAATTTATTCTGTCTACAAAATTCTGAGAAAAATGTACATCTTGAGAAAATGAAATTTTCGCAACAAAAAATAATATTAATACTTTCCACCTCATCTTATTAAAGTAATATTACCTTTTTCAAAAAGTGATTTATTTCCAACACATTCAATCTCTAAATAAAAATCAAATACCTGAGGAGATAACAATTTCCCTTTGTAGTATCCGTCCCAACTTTCATTTATATTTTCAGAAGAAAATACCTTTTCTCCAAATCTGTTAAAAATTTCTAATCTGAAAGATGTAATGATTCCATCTTCATCAATAATTTTATAATTTTCATTTTTACCATCTTCATTTGGGCTAAATGCATTTGGTATTATGATATTTTCTTTGTTGCAAAACACATCTTTAACTTCTATAAAAATAGAATCGGTTAACTGACAATAGTTATTATAAATTAAAACATTATACCAATCAGAAACATCTGGAAAAATTTCAACAGTTTTATCACTATCATTTGTACTCCAAATAATATTATCACTAGTAGATATATTTAAGTCAGATTCTTGCCCCAGAAAAATAATTGGATTGTTTGTCCAAACAGAATCATAAGTAGGATAATGATTAACCTTAATAAAAATAGAGTCTGAAATATAACAACCTAAAGTATTTGTTGCAATAACCTTAAACCATGAAGAAGTATCAGGAGATGTAATAAAATTTGAAGAATCCGAACTAAAATTCATTATAAAACTGGAACTCCATTCATAATTAATTATAGGATTTAAAGGACTTAAATCATCCACTTTTACAAAAACAGAATCACCAATACAAATTTCTGTAATTCCACTTAAATCAATCAAAATATTATCATTAAATACCGATACACTATCAATGCTGACGCAATTATTGTTTTCAACTTTAATAAAATAAGTACCTACACTATTTGATAAATATGTACCTAAATTACTTATTGTATCAGAAAAATATGAGTTATTACTCCAAATAATACTATTAACTATTCCTGTTGTATTTGCTTGCAGTAAAATATCCTGATTACAAAAAGTTGTATCATCACTTGCGTTTATTGATAGACTATCTACATTTACCATTTGGTATAATGTATCAGCACAATTTCCGTCAGAAATGATTAATTTATATAATGTTGATGAATTAACATTTGCTATAGGATTTGGGACGGATACATTACTTAGCCCGGTTGAAGGGAACCAGAAATAACTTATTGATGGATTATTGATTGGTAAAACTCCTATTTGTACAGATTCGTTTTTACATACATCAACTCCTTGCAAATTTGAGGATGCATTAGATAAAATATATAATTTTTTTGTAATTGTATCAGATAAATTACAAGCAACTGAGGAGGACGCGATAAGTGTTACATTATAAATTCCAGGAATAAAATATTGATGTGTTGGGTTGCTTTGTGTTGAGGTATCTCCATCTCCGAAATCCCATAAATAAGTTGTGTTTTGAATGGAAGTTGTAAGATTAGAAAAAGATATATTATTAACGCATGAAACCCAAGGCGCGTCAAAATCTGAAATTAATATAGGAAAATTAAAATCAAATTTAAATACTCCATTATTGCAATTAGTTGAGTTATTTGTTGATGAAACTGCCCCAGGGTTTGGCTCTATAGGGAAGTCATTATTATTACCGCAACCCGCACAAACTGATTGATAAATAATCCCTTTTTTATCAAATCTACTTGTTCCTCCATCAACATGCTCTGCGCTTTGACTCCCTCCAAAATAGGTTCCATAAATTAGATTACTTAATCCATCATCTAAAATCATAATGTAGAAATCATTCCCATCAGTATTTGATTGAAAAGCATTTGTTGTAATTGGCATATTTAATGTAGAAAGAGGTCCGTTCCCTGTACCACTTCCCCATCCAGAAATATAAATATTATTACAAACATCAACTAAAAATGCGGTAGGTGAGATGTCAGGAGTTCCTTTTCCAGTACCGACAACTGTTGATCGTAAAAGAGAGCTTAAATTATTTGACAATACAGCAATGAATTGACTTGCCTCATAAGTAGAATAAGCTGCATTTTGGATCAGAGTATTCCCAAGAGCTTTAGTTTGACCTAAAATATAGACTTCTTCTTCAGAGTTTAATTCTACAAAATACGCTTGATCGTATTTGTCAGAACCAAAATAGGAGGAATTAATAATTGTATTACCATCAGATGAGATATGAGTGATAAACGCATCTGCCTTTATAGAGTCCAAATAACTATTTTGGTATGCTGTATTAGAAACTGGGAAATTATTAGAAGTAGTACCACCTGTAACAAACACATTATCATCTTTATCTAAAGCTAGAGAATATATAGCATCATCATTTGCCCCTCCTAAATATGAACTCCAGATAATTGTATTTAGCTGATTATCTATTTTTATAATACACCCCTCTTGATTCCCATTGTTGTTTTGCTGAAAAGTATTTGTAATAGGAAAATCTGTAGAATAGGTACATGTTGCCAAATAGATATTATTGTTTTTATCAATATCAATTTCTCCTCTTACCTCATCAGCATAATTTCTTTTAAGTTTTTGGGCAGTATTTAATCCGTCATTTCCACTTCCACCAATATAAGTTGAAGCTAATAGACTCCCTCCATTTGCATTTAATTTACTTACTATTATATCACTTCCATTCGGGAAAGACACCCCAAGACCAGAAGGAGAAAAACTTGAGCCACCATTAAAATTTTCTTGAATAGACCCAGAAGTTATTGGAAAATCATCCGAACCTGTCGTTCCAAAAATAAATAATTCATTCAAATTATTTACAATCATACTATGAGGTAATTCATCTTCACCTCCCCCCAGATAAGTTGAGTAAATTCGTTGAGTTCCAGTAGTATCATATTTTGTTATTCCAATATCTGTACCTCCTGAATTATTCGCATAATTAATTTGGTAAGCACCTAAAGTTGTGGGATATCCCGCTCCAAAAACAGTGCTCCCAGAATATAAAAACCCAGAATTATCGTAGGTTGCAGTATACCCAAAATTATCTGCAGTAGAACCTGAATAAGTAGAGAATATTAGAGTAGGATCAATAATCAGATCCTTTGTATTATCATATGAATTAGGTAAATTAAAGCTTAGAATATTATTTTTCAACTTAAATTCACATTCAACAGGAGAAATACTGTCATTAATAATTTGATAAGCGAAAGGGGCTAATTCCGTAACAGTATTTACAGAAGTTTCTATTATTAAATTCCCTTTCCTAAGAAAAATATTATCTTGTCCTTTATATTTTATTCTGATTTTTCTCTCATTTGTATTTGGATGAATAATCAAATCGTATTTTAGATTATTTTCATAGGAGTACATCTTTAGATCTATTCCTGGATAAATATTTTTTTGCTCAAGTTCTTTATAAAAATGAACATCTTCTACTTGTATTTCTGAGGTGTAGAAATTTTCAAAATAGTCGCTCTTTTCAGATAAGTTTACCTCAGAGCTTTCTAAAGAATTTAGAAATGTTACTGAAAAAGAATGGGCGTCAATCCAATTTTCTTTTCGTATTAAATCATGTCGTTCTTGTAATTGTTTTCCGTTATAAAAAGAGTAAGTAAACTTCCCTTTTTCAATAAAAACTGAACCAGATGGTATTTTTACTTTTGAAAAAACTGTTTGAGGTAATTGCCCTTTATTTTCGGGGAAAGGGAAAACAGATTGTGAAAATGAGAATAAAGAAATACTCAAAAACAGGATTATAAGTCCAAGAGATATTTCTCTATTATTTTTCATATTGCTATTTTACAAAATTCTCAAGGATTTTAATGTATTCATTCCTAACTTTCTCAAATTCTTCCTTGTTTTCTTCTTTTAAAGGCAAGGAGGGAGGAAGTTCTTGTTTATAAGGGTCAACTTGTTTCCCGTAAAGCATAAATTCGTAATGTAAATGTGGGCCGGTTGCATATCCTGTACTTCCTACATAACCAATAATATCACCTTGCTTTACATAAGAACCTTTTCTTGCCCCACTTTTAAACTTAGATAGATGAGCGTAAAGAGTAGAATATTTATCATTGTGTTTTACAATTACACAATTTCCATAACCACCTTTCCTACTTGCATGTGTAATAGTACCGCTTGCAGTTGTCATAATTGGAGTTCCAGTTCTTACTGCATAATCAGTCCCCTTATGTGTTTTCCATTTACCTGAAATAGGGTGTTTTCTTTTACCAAAACCAGAACTTATTCTGGCAGCAAAATCAATAGGAGATTTTAGGAACGCACTTCTCAAATTATTTCCTTTTTCATCAAAGTAATCCGAATAATTCTCATTTTCTTTAAACCTGAAAGCGTTTATTACTTTACCTTTATGTGTAAAAGATGCTGCATAAATTTTCCCAATTCCAACATATTCATCTCCAACATACCTTTCCTCAAAATAAACAATGAAAGAATCTTTTACTTGTGTCTGAAAAAAATCAATACTCCAAGCATAAATTGTATTTGCTAAAAGATCTACTAACGGAGCTGCTTTCTCATCTCCTAGTTGTTCACTTAAAGAAAGTGATAATCCCCCACCTTGTTTTATAGTTCCGCTTATAATATTGTTTTTTATTATAACTTCTTTCTCCCCTTTATATACACTTATTGTATCTCTGAAATCAAACACTACATATTCAGTTTTTGATTTATGATACACAAAACATTGAGCAATTTTATTTGAATCTTTAGAGCAAATTACTGTATATTTATGCTTACTTTCTATTTTGTTTAAATCAAAAATATCCTTTGACACTTGGTCTAGCTTATAAATATCACTATTACTTATATTATATTCGCTTAAAATATGACTAATTGCTTGACCTGGGGTTACTACATCTTCAATTACAGAATAATTATCTGTTTCATAGCTAATTCCATCAGAGAAATTTGTTGTGTCTTCAGGGATCCCATTTTCAATTATTTCATTAATTGTAGGAACAGGGATAATAATAGCATTTTTTTTATCTGTTAGATTTGTTTCTTTGGTGTTATCCTGATTTGTTTTAATACACGATCCTAAAAAAATAAGGATCAATACAATTATTGTAAAAAGATTTTTGTTCATGTAGGTAGAATTTATATTATGGCCAAAATACAGAATAAAACAAATGAATTTAAATAAAGATTAATCAGTTATTGACAATGGAAATTTAATATTTTTGGAGCTAATAATATCTACTTCAATACTCCCCACTAAAATTCCCATTTCTATTTTAATAAGAATATGGTTTTTATCGTCAGAAACCCAAATAATTAAATCATCTTCATTGCTAAAGACCCTCCCAACCTGAACCTTAGGGGATAATTTTATGCATTTTATCTTTCCAATTTCGGTATTTACTATTTCAGTCCCTAAATAACGAACCTCCATCTTGTAGTTCTCCTCATCAATAAATAAGTTAATATAAAATGGTTCTTTTTGTTTTAAGTATTTTGATGAAAAAGTTCTTCCATACATAAATGCAGATAACATATCTTGACTGTTTTGCACCATCTCAAAATCTCCTTTATGAGTTTTTACGATATTACTTTTATTATTAAAGAAATATTCTTGATGTATTTCATCTTCACCTTCTATAATGTCTCTCTTAAAATATTTTGGGGATACAGTTGAATTATTCATTACAGTTTCATATCTATCTCTTATCATAAAAAATAAATCTACAAAATAATTACTCTCACCCTCTACTATTACTTTCGTTACTTCTTTATTTTGAGAAATAATATAATCTGCAGTACCCCCTCCTAATATACCGTAATGAATATGGTAAGAGCAGGATTCTCCATTTTTAAAAGGCAAGTCTTTTGTTTGAGAATAAATAAAAATTGGAAATAGAATTAGTAAATAGATTATTCTTTTCATATGACAATAGTACAAAAATAACTATGAATGTAAAACTATTATTTTCTTATATTTGCAAACAATTATGCAAAAGTTTAAATCCGGTCCTTTATTATCAAAAATTAATTCTCCTTCTGATTTAAGGAAATTAAGAAGAAAAGAATTACCTAAACTTTCTGAAGAATTAAGGCAATTTATTGTTGATGTAGTTTCGGAAAAAGGTGGTCATTTTGGAGCTAGTTTGGGAGTTGTAGAACTTACTGTTGCTTTGCATCATACTTTTAACACACCAGAAGACCAACTTGTTTGGGATGTAGGTCATCAAGCATATGGACACAAAATACTTACTGGAAGACGAGATGAATTTTATACAAACAGAACTTATAAAGGGATAAGTGGCTTCCCGAAAAGATCGGAAAGTGTTTATGATACTTTTGGAGTCGGACATTCTTCAACTTCTATTTCTGCTGCTCTTGGGATGTCCCTTGCTTCTGATTTGAAAAAAGACACTAAAAAACAACATATTGCTGTTATTGGAGATGGTTCAATTACGGGAGGAATTGCTTTTGAAGGGTTGAATCATGCGGGAATGGAAAACACAAATCTTTTAGTTATTTTAAATGATAATTGCATGTCGATTGACCCTGCTGTTGGTGCTTTAAAAGAATATTTTACAGATATTGCTACTTCCAAAACATATAATAAGGCAAAAAATAAAATTTGGAAAATTTTAGGGAAGATTAGTAAGTTTGGTCCTAATGCACAGAAAGTAGCACAAAAAGTAGAAGGAGCAATAAAATCATCACTACTAGGGGAGAGCAATTACTTTGAATCTTTAAATTTCAGATATTTCGGACCAATTGACGGACATGATGTAAAACATTTAGCGGAAGTACTTTCGGACTTAAAAGACATTCCAGGACCAAAAATATTACATTGTATTACCCAAAAAGGAAAGGGGTATAAACCTGCTGAAGATGGAGATACAACAAAGTGGCATGCTCCAGGATTGTTTAATAAAGAAACAGGAGAAATTATCTCTCCTAAAAAGAAAAAATCTCCACCAAAATACCAAGATGTTTTTGGAGAAACCATTATAGAATTAGCGAAAGAGAATGAAAATATTGTTGGAGTGACTCCCGCCATGCTTTCAGGTTCTTCTTTAAGTAAAATGATGGATGTAATGCCAGATAGAGTATTTGATGTGGGAATTGCAGAGCAACATGCGGTTACTTTTTCTGCAGGACTTGCAACTCAAGGGATGACTCCTTATTGCAATATTTATTCTTCATTTATGCAAAGGGCTTACGACCAAGTTATACATGATGTAGCTTTGCAAAATTTAGATGTTGTATTTTGTTTGGATAGAGGAGGTTTTGTAGGTGCTGATGGAGCTACTCATCATGGAGTTTTTGATTTGGCTTACTTTAGATGTATTCCTAATATGATTGTTTCCGCTCCTATGAACGAACAAGAATTAAGGAACTTAATGTATACGGCACAATTACCAAATAAAGGTCCTTTTTCTATAAGGTATCCTAGAGGAAATGGAGTAATTTTAGATTGGGAAACTCCTTTTGAGGAAATTGAAATAGGAAAGGGTAGAATGGTAAAAGATGGAGAGGAAGTAGCGATACTTTCTATAGGAAATACCGGTAATTTTGTTGTTGAGGCAGATAAATATTTTGTAAAAGAAGGGTTGAATATTGCTCATTTTGATATGAGATTTGTAAAACCAATTGATAAAGAATTATTACATACTATATTCCAGAAATTTGATAAAGTAATAACTATTGAAGATGGCTGTTTACAAGGTGGGTTTGGATCTGCTGTTATAGAATTTATGGTAGATAATAATTATAAAACGGAAGTTTTGAGATTAGGAGTTCCGGATAAATTTATAAATCATGGGACGCAAGAACAGCTTTATGCAGAATGTTATTTTGATCTAAACGCAATAAAAGAAAATGTTTATAAACTAATTAGTAGAAAAGCTCAGGCTGTGTAAATAAAACCCCTCTATCTCTAGAAGGGGTTTCATTATATAAATATTTATATTTCAAAAGTCTATTTTAACTTAAAAGACTCCATAAATTTAGTAGTGTAATTTCCGTTTCTGAAATCTTCATTTTTCATAAGTGCTTGATGAAAAGGAATAGTTGTTTTGATCCCTTCAATAATAAATTCATCTAACGCTCTTTCCATTTTAGAAATTGCTTCCTCTCTAGTTTGTGCAACCGTAATTACTTTTGCAATCATAGAATCGTAAAAGGGAGGAATCATATAATTAGCATAAACATGTGTATCAATTCTTACCCCATGACCTCCTGGTGCATGAAAAGATGTTATCATCCCAGGGCAAGGACGAAAATTATTATAAGGATCTTCAGCATTAATTCTACACTCAATAGCATGTAATTGTGGCATATAATTTTTCCCAGAAATTTCTATTCCGGCCGCTACTTTTATCTGCTCACGGATTAGGTCAAAATCAACTACTTCTTCCGTAATAGGATGTTCAACCTGAATACGAGTATTCATTTCCATAAAGTAGAAATCTCTGTGCTTATCTACTAAAAATTCTACGGTACCAACCCCCTCATATTTTACGGCTTCAGCTGCTTTTATGGCCGCTTCTCCCATTTCTTTTCTTAATTTATTTGTCATAAAAGGAGAAGGAGTTTCTTCTGCTAATTTCTGATGTCTTCTTTGTATAGAACAATCTCTTTCAGATAAATGAGCTGCTTTTCCTTTATAATCTCCAATAACCTGTATTTCGATATGTCGTGGGTCTTCAATAAATTTTTCCATGTACATCCCGTCATTTCCAAATGCCGCTTTTGATTCTTGACGAGCAGAATCCCATGAATCTTTTAAATTCTCTTCTTCCCAAACCAATCTCATACCTTTACCACCACCACCTGCAGTTGCTTTTAGCATTATAGGATATCCTATTTCATTAGCAAGTTTTGTACACTCTTTAAAATCTTTTATCAATCCTTTAGATCCAGGAATTGTCGGCACACCAGCTTTTTTCATTGTTTCTTTTGCAGAAGCTTTATCTCCCATTCCATCAATCATTTCTGGGGAGGCTCCAATAAATTTAATTCCGTTTTCGGCACAGATTTTAGAAAAGTTAGAGTTTTCGGCCAGAAAACCATAACCAGGGTGAACAGCATCTGCATTTGTAATTTCTGCAGCTGCTATAATGTTTGGTATTTTTAAGTACGATTCTGCACTTGCTGCCGGCCCAATACAAACCGCCTCATCTGCAAACCTAACATGTAAACTATCAGCATCTGCTTTTGAGTAAACTGCAACAGTTTGTATCCCCATTTCTTTACAAGAACGAATAATTCTGAGTGCAATTTCTCCTCTATTTGCAATTAATATCTTCTTAAACATAATATTTATTTAGATTATTTATGAAGGGTCAACTAAGAATAATGGCTGATCAAACTCAATAGGTGTTGAGTCATCAACCAATACCTTTATAATAGTACCAGAGACTTCAGATTCAATCTCATTAAAAAGTTTCATAGCTTCAATTATACAAATTGTATCTCCTTCTTTTATTGTATCCCCAACATTTACAAATGATGGTTTTTCTGGAGAAGAACTTCTGTAGAATGTACCAATCATAGAAGATTTTATAGTAATATTATTAGAACTCTCCTCCTGTGCAGTTTTAGGAGCATCTTCTGTCTGAACAGCCGCAGGAGTTTCTGTTTCAACCGGAGATGCAACAAGCGGAGTGGATGGAACAGATTGCTGAATAATGGTTACTTCTTCCGTTTTCTCACCTCTTCTCTTTTTGGCAGGAGATTTTATAGAAATTTTTATATTATCAATTTCCAAATCTACATCTGTAGCTCCTGATTTTGCTACAAATTTTATTAATTCTTGAATTTCTTCTAAGGTCATCTTTTTACTCATTTTAATATATTTTATTTGTACTAGTAAATGATTTTCTTGTATATTTTAAATTACAAAAATAGGATTATTTATTTGAATCGTAAGCCCATTTCAGAAATATAGACCCCCAAGTGAATCCTCCTCCGAAAGCAGCAAGTATAATATTGTCCCCTTTATTTAACTGATTCTCCCATTCCCATAAACAAAGAGGAATTGTTCCGTTTGTTGTATTCCCATACTTCTGGATATTTAACATAACTTTTTCATCATCAACCCCCATTCTTCTTGCGGTCGCATCAATAATTCTTTTATTTGCTTGATGAGGCACTAACCAAGCTACATCATCTGCAGTAAGATTATTTCTATTCATTATTTCTTCAGAAACATCAGCCATACTTTTTACAGCAGCTTTAAAAACTGGTTGACCATCTTGAAAAATAAAATGTTCTTTACCATCTATTGTTTCATGAGAAGCTGGTTTTACAGAACCACCCGCTTTTAGGTGTAAGAATTCTCTTCCTGAACCATCTGATTTTAAAATAGAGTCTTGAATTCCTAAGCCATCTTCAGAAGGCTCTAAAAGAACAGCACCAGCACCATCTCCAAAAATAATACAAGTAGATCTTTCAGTATAATCTACAATAGAAGACATCTTATCAGCTCCTACAACAACAACTTTTTTATAAGCACCTGTTTCAATAAATTTGGATGCAGTTGCAAGAGAATACAAAAATCCTGAACACGCAGCCATCAAATCGTATGCAAAACAATTTGTGGCTCCAATTTTATCTGCAATTATACATGCGGTAGAAGGAAATATCATGTCAGGGGTAGCTGTTGCACAAATAATTAAATCAATTTCTTCTGCTTTAGTATTTGTTTTTTCGAGTAAGCCTTTTATTGCTTCCGCTCCCATATCTGAAGACCCTAGTCCCTCTCCTTTAAGGATTCTTCTTTCCGTAATTCCAGTTCTTGTAGTAATCCACTCATCATTTGTGTCTACTAAAGTTTCAAGTTCTTTATTTGTTAAAATATAGTCAGGTACATATCCTTGAATTCCTGTTATAGCAGCTGTAATTTTACTCATTAGTTTAAACTTTCTTTAATTTTGGTTGCCAAATCTGCTTCTGCAACATCTTTGGTAAGAATTATCATGTTTTTTATTGCTATTTCGTTTGAAATACCATGTCCTATAATAACAGTTTTATTTAATCCTAAAATAGGAGTTCCTCCATAATTTTCGTAATTAAATCGTTTAAAATAGTTATCCTCTAATCCTCTTTTTTTAATAAGATTATAAAAAGCTTCCGCTTCTTTTAAAACAATATTTCCTGTAAAACCATCACAAACTATAACATCAGACTCTTCTTCAAAGATATCCCTACTTTCTACATTTCCAATAAAGTTATAGTCTTTTGTCCCCTCCATCATTTCATGAGCAGATAGAGTTAGCATATTTCCTTTTGTTTTTTCTTCTCCCAGATTAAGTAGTCCTACTTTTGGGTTTTTAATATTGCATACATGTTCTGCAAATAAAGATCCTAAAATTCCGAATTGATATAAAACATCTGCTTTACAATCTGCATTTGCTCCAACATCTAATAGTACACCAACACTACCATTTTCTTTTGGTAAAACAGAAGAAATACAAGGTCTGATTACACCACTAATTGCTTTTACAGAAAAGAATCCGCCTGCAAACATTGCACCTGTATTTCCTGCAGATGCAAATCCATCAATTTCCCCTTTTGCCAGATAATAAAACCCAACAGCAATACTTGATTTTTGTTTTTTCTTAAATGCTTTTACAGGATGTTCCCCCATTTCAATTACCTCAGAGCAATCAACAATTTCGAATAAATCTTCTGAAATGTTATGAGATTTTAATTGGTTTAATATATCTTCTTTTCTACCAAACAATACAATTTCTGTATCAGAAGGCAAATCCTTTTGTGCAAGAATTGCTCCGTGTATTGTTTTTTGTGGGGCAAAATCTCCCCCCATGATATCTATTCCAATTCTCATTTAAATTATTATAGCTTTAATTGGTTGATAAAACTACAACTTTTTTTAAGAGTGGGATTATAAAGATACTTGTTTGTCTATTGCTTGTTTCCCTCTGTAAGTCCCGCACTCTTCACAAACTCTGTGATATTGTACTGGTGTTGAACAATTTGGGCAAGTGTATAAAGTAGTTTCAGAAGCTTTATAGTGAGTTCTTCTCTTATCTCTTCTTGTTTTTGAAATTTTTCTTTTAGGATGTGCCATCTTATTTTATATTAAATCTTTTAATTTATTTAGTCCGTCCCATCTAGGGTCATTTTTTGTTTCTTTCTTTTCGGCATATTTGTCTAATAACGCCATCATATCTTTATCACACTTATCGTCTTTTTCATCACTATGTTCTCTTTTTGATGGTATTGAAAGTTCAATTCCTTCAAAGATTAAGTGAGAAATATCAACTTCATTTTGCATGCTTTTAATGTAAATTATCTCATCAGTATCTTCTAAATATTCTTCAGTTTCTTTCAGAAGAACAGAAAACGAATTAGATATTTTAATATCCATTTCACTTGCACACAAATCACATAAAAGACTTTTAATTACACCATCAATCTGAAGGTTTATTTTTAATCTATGTCCATCCTTGTTGAGGATAGATGTTACTTTTATGTCTGCATTTGTTATTTCAGAACTATTAAATGTATCAAAGAACTTATTATCTAATTCGAATAAATACTCGTGATTTCCATCCTTAACTCCTGAAATACGGATGTTATATCCAAGCATAATCTTGATTTTAAATAGTCGGCAAATATACTACTTTTTACTAAAATGCAATATAAAAGCTAATCTTCTGATTTTTTGCTTTTTAAAGAGTTTTTTCTTAGGAGTAAATACTCTCTTCTTTTTTTAATAATATCGCATGCCAAATAGACAGATTCTCTAAAAGATTGTTCCTCTGCTTTGTTTTTTCCTGCAATATCAAAAGCAGTTCCGTGCACAGGTGATGTTCTGACAATATTTAGACCTGCTGTATAATTTACACCTTCTGAAAAAGAAAGAGTTTTAAATGGAGTAAGTCCCTGATCATGATACATAGAAAGAATTGCATCATATTTTTTCAGATTTGAAGGAGTGAAAAAACTATCCGCAGGAAATGGTCCGAAAGAGAGAATATTTTCTTTTTCCTTAGTTTCCTGAATTGCAGGAATAATTATTTCTTCTTCCTCTTTTCCAAGCATTCCTTCTTCTCCTGCATGAGGATTTAGCCCAATTACAGCAATTTTAGGTTTTCTTATTCCAAAATCCTGAATTAAAGTTTCATTTATCATTTTCAGATTTTCAGAAATTTTTGGTTTTGTAAGAAGCTTAGGAACCTCAACTAAGGGGACATGAGAAGTAACAAAAGCTATTTTCATATTCGAACTTATCATCATCATCAGTGATTTCCCCTCAAAATTTTGTTCTAAATATTCTGTATGTCCAATAAAATCTTCTTTATTTTTCTGAATAGATGATTTGTTAATAGGAGCGGTTACCAAAACATCAATTTCATTATTTTGCAGAGATTCTTTAGCTTTTTCTAAAGAAAGATAAGCATATTTTCCAACTTCTTCAGAAGATTCCCCAATATTTAAAACGACATCTTCATCCCAACAATTTATTAAATTTGCTTGTTTGTCATTTATGTTTTTAAAGGAGTTGATAATATTGAAACTAAAATTTTTAATTTCTAAAACTTTTCTGTGAAATGAAGCTACTTTTGAAGAAGCAAAAACTATTGGAGTGCAGAAATCCATCATTCTTTTATCTAAAAAAGTTTTTATGATAACTTCCATTCCGATTCCGTTTAAATCTCCTACAGAAATACCAACTCTTATTTTTTTTCTGAAATTTCCCATATTAATCTCTGTTTTTAATAAAATTATAAAGTAATCTGACTCCCATTCCGGTTGCTCCTTTTCCTCTGTATCCATATTTAGTTTTTGAATAAACTCCTGGCAAATCAATATGAATAAAAGGATAGTCAGTAAAGTGAGCTAAAAATTTACCAGCAGTAATCGCTCCACCATAAGGACCTCCTAAGTTTTTAATATCAGCAATGTCGGATTTTATTAATTCATCATAATCTGACCAAAATGGAAACTCCGCTAATCTTTCATGAACCTCATTTCCAATCTCTTTTAGGTTTTCATGTTCTTTTTTTGCATTTTTATGCATACTAACAAAACCATAATGGCCAATTGCAGCAACAGCCGCTCCAGTTAATGTTGCTAAATCAATAACTAATTCAGGATTATATTTTTTCGCAAAACTTAAAGCATCCGCTAATACCATTCTTCCTTCGGCATCTGTATTTAATACCTCAACAGTTGTTCCATCATGCATTGTTATTACATCACCTGGTGCGTATGCGTTCCCAGAAGGTCTGTTGTCGGTTGCAGGTAACAATCCAATAACATGATACGGCAGATTGTTTGAAGCTATTGCTTGTAAAGATCCAATAACAGTCCCCGCTCCTCCCATGTCAATTTTCATTAAATCCATAGAGTTTGCTGTAGGTTTTAAACTTAATCCACCCGTATCATAAACAATACCTTTTCCAACCAAAACAATTGGTTGTTTGTTCTTTGCATTTTTAGGTTTCCATTCCATAATTGTAAAAGTAGGTTCATCAATACTACCTTTGTTTACCGCTAATAAACCTCCCATTTTTAAGGATTCAATTTTCTTTTTATTAAATACAGTTGTTTTAAATCCGTATTTCTTGCCAGATTTAACAGCTGCATTCGCTAAATCTTTTGCACCAAGATGTGAAAAAGGTTCATTTATTAAATCTCTTGTTAAATAAACAGAATCAACAACATTTTGTAGTTCTGAAACATCTTTATCGGAAACATTTGTTAAACAAATTTCTTCTAATTTATTTGGCTTTGGGTCTGTTTTATGTTTTGTAAAAGTGTAATTTGATAGAGCTAACCCCTCAGCTATTGCAAAACCATCTGTTTCCTCATTTTTATTAAGTTTTATTGTTACAGATTTTTCATCTTTTAAAAAGGATTGTAGTTTATCTCCAATCAACCTAAGATTTTCCATTCTTTTATTATTATTGTCCTCTTTTTTAGGATTTATAACAAATACATACCTACTAAAATTATATATTTTGATTATTTCCTTATCCTCTTTAAGTTCTTTTTTAAGGTATTTTACCTCTTCATCACTTAAAAATAAGTTTTTAGAATCTGTTTTGTCTGAATGAAAGAAAACAACATTTTCCTCAAATGTCAATTCATCATTTTTTTTGATTATAGTTTTCATATATTTAGTATTTTTGAAAACCACAAAATTAGTTAATTTTATGAATAAGCAAGAGCTTATACAAAGAGCATTAAATAAAGATTCTTTATCTGCAGAAGAAGGTCAGTTTTTATATGAAAATTTAGCAACAGCAGAACTTATGTTTATTGCTAATCAATTGAGACAAAAATCTGTTAGCGGAGATGTTGTTACATGGCAAATAGATAGGAATGTAAACACTACAAATGCATGTGTGGCAAATTGTAAATTTTGTAACTTTTTCCGACCACCAAAACATCCAGAAGTATATATTACAACTATTGATCAGTATAAAGAAAAAATTGAAGAAACAATAAAATATGGGGGAGATCAGATTTTACTACAAGGAGGTCATCATCCGGATTTAGGATTAGAGTTTTACACAAATTTATTTAGAGAATTAAAAACATTATACCCAAATGTTAGGTTACATACTTTAGGACCTCCTGAAATTGCGCATATTGCAAAGATAGACGGACTAACTTATAAGGAAGTTTTAATTGCACTTAAAGAGTCTGGGATGGATAGTTTACCAGGGGCTGGAGCTGAGATTTTAAATGATAGAGTTAGAAGAATAATTAGCACAGGGAAATGTTCGGGTAAAGTTTGGTTAGATGTAATGAGAGAAGCTCATAAATTAGATATAACAACATCTGCAACTATGATGTTTGGACATGTAGAAACAATTGAAGAAAGGTTTGAACATTTAGTTTGGATTAGAGGGGTTCAGTCCGAAAAACCAGAACAAGCAAAAGGTTTTCATGCTTTTATACCATGGCCTTTTATGGATGATGGTACACTTTTGCAAAGAAAAAAGGGGGTGAATAATAATGTTACTGATGATGAATATATTAGAACTTTGGCAATAAGCAGAATAATGCTTCCGAACATTCCGAATATTCAGGCGTCTTGGCTTACTGTTGGTGCAGATACTGCAAAGATTTGTTTGCACGGAGGAGCGAATGATATGGGGTCAATTATGATAGAAGAAAATGTAGTTTCGGTTGCAGGAGCTCCACATAGGTTTACTTCAGAAAGCATTCAGAAATGTATAAAAGAAGCTGGTTTTATTCCACAACTCAGAAATCAGGAGTATGAATATAGAGAAATGCCAAAAAAGTTAGAACAACAAGAAATTAATTATTAAAATGTTTACAGGAATAATAGAAAGTTTAGCTACAATTGTAGATTTACAAAAAGAAGGAAGTAATTTACATGTTAGTTGTAAATCTGAAATTACAGATGAACTTAAAATTGATCAGAGTTTATCTCATAATGGAGTTTGTTTAACTGTTGTAAAAATTGATGGAGATATTTATACGGTTACTGCAATTAAAGAAACACTAGATAAATCTAATTTAGGAAAGTTAGAAATAGGAGATAAGGTGAACTTAGAAAGAAGTATGAAGTTAGGAGACAGGCTTGATGGTCATATTGTACAAGGACATGTAGATCAGAAGGCAAAGTGCACTGAAATTACAGAAGAAAAAGGATCTTGGATGTTTACATTTCAGTATAAACCTTCCGATAATATAACTGTAGAAAAAGGTTCTGTTTGTGTAAATGGAGTAAGTTTAACAGTTGTAAACTCAAAAGATTATAGTTTTTCAGTTGCAATAATTCCTTATACTTTTGATCATACAAACTTCCATAATTTTAAAGTTGGTACTGAAGTAAATATTGAATTTGATATTGTAGGAAAATATATTGGAAAAATGGCTTTTATGGATTTTTAATTATGACAGATAAAAAACAAGAAAAATACGACAAAGCTTATTTGAGGATGGCTTTGGAATGGGCAAAACTTTCTCATTGCAACAGAAAAAAAGTAGGAGCTATTATCGTAAAAAACAGAATGATTATTTCTGATGGTTATAATGGTACTCCTTCAGGATTTGATAATTGTTGTGAAGATGAAAATGGCAAAACACATTGGTTTGTGTTGCATGCAGAAGCAAATGCAATATTAAAAACAGCAAGTTCTACTCATGATTGTACAGGAGCTACCCTTTATTTAACTATGTCTCCATGTAAGGAGTGTAGTAAATTAGTGCATCAGGCGGGGATTAGTAGATTGGTATATATAAATGAATATAAGGATATAAGTGGAGTTGATTTTTTGAAAGAAGCTGGAGTAGAAGTGTGTAAACTTGATGAAAATAATTTAGGAGATGAATAAAAATAGTAATCCAATAATTTATGCTATTATCCTGATAATAGGCGTCTATTTAGGTCAGAATTATATTCAGATTAGCACAGAAGAAAACGGTAAAATTGATTCTATTATCAGATTGATTGAGGAAAATTATGTAGATGGCTTTGATATAAATGAACATGAAGATGCAATTCTTCAATCTATAATGAGTGAATTAGACCCACATTCAAATTATATCCCTAAAAAAGAGCAATCTTATATAGAGGAAGATATGCAAGGAAGTTTTAGTGGGATAGGAGTAGAATTTAATATTATAAAAGATAGTTTAGTTGTGGTATCTCCAATTTCAGGAGGGCCATCAGAAAAGTTAGGAATAATTTCAGGAGACAGAATTATAGAAGTAGATGGAGAGGATTTTGCTTCCGTAGGTATAACAAACTCTGATGTTGTAGAAAATCTTAGAGGAGAAAAAGGAACAGAAGTAAAAGTTAAAATTTTCAGAAGAGGAGAAAAAGAACCTTTGGATTTTACAATTATAAGAGGGGACATCCCAATGTATAGTGTTGATGCTTCTTATATGATTGATAATAAAACAGGATATATAAAAGTAAACAGATTTTCAGCAACAACAAATAAAGAGTTTTATGAAGGGACACAGAGACTTTTATTAGAAGGAATGCAGAATTTAATCTTGGATTTAAGAGGAAACCCTGGAGGTTATTTAGGTTCTGCTATTTATATGTGTAATGAGTTTTTAGATGAGGGAGAACTAATACTTTATACCGCAGGGAATCATAGATCTAAAGAAGAAATATTTTCTGATAATGATGGGAGATTAATAGATACGAAACTTGTCGTTTTAATAGATGAAGGATCTGCTTCTGCATCTGAAATAGTATCTGGATGTATGCAAGACCTAGATAGAGGAACTGTAATTGGGAGAAGATCTTTCGGAAAAGGACTGGTACAAGAAGAAATTATTTTAGATGATGGTTCTGCAGTCAGATTAACAACACAAAGATATTATATCCCATCAGGCAGAAGTATACAAAAACCATATAGCAAACACGAAAAGGAATATTATATGGAACAATATAGCAGAGATGAAAATGAAGAAATTGAGGACTCTTTAAAGTTTAAAACTAAAAATGGTAGAACTGTTTATGGTGGAGGAGGTATTACTCCGGATATTATTATAAGCAGAGATAGCTTGTTAAATTATACAAATTTTAACAAAATAAGATCCAAAAATTGGATAGCAGAATTTGCACTTACTTACAAAGAAAAGGTAAAGAAAGAGGATGGAATAGAGGCTTTGTTGGCTGATAAAATATATTTCGATTTCTTAGAATTTGCAAAAAATAAATCCGAGAAAGTAGATTTTGAGATGGGAGAGAAAGAGTTAAATGATTTAAAACTCTTTATAAAAGCAACAATTGTAAAAAGTGTTTGGGATAAAAATGACTATTTTAAGGTAATAAACTCATCTGACAAATATCTTATTAAGGCTTTAGAAACTCTAAACTAATTTTTATTAGTTATATTTGTTTTCCGAATTTTTTATGGAAAAAATTATTGAAAAAATAGAATTTGTTTATCAGTTTTTAAACAAAAGTAAAAGTGTAGGAGCGGTTTTACCTTCCTCAAAATACTTAGCAAAAAAAATACTTTCATTTGTTGATTTTAATATTAAAAACTTAGTAATTGTAGAATATGGACCTGGCACCGGACCATTTACTATCGAAATTGCAAAGAATTTAAAAGCATCAGACAAACTTATTATTATCGAATTAAACACAAAGTTTGCTAAGAATTTAAAAGAAAAATTTAAGGGTTATAAAAATGTAGTAATTTATGAGGATTGTGTAGCAAATACAAATAAAATATTACAAAAGGAAGGAGTTAAAAAAGTAGATTATGTAATTTCAGGAATTCCATTTTCATCTATACCAAAAGATGTAACAGAAGACATTTTACAAACAACTAACAAAATAATGGATAATGATACCACCTTTTTAACTTTTCAATATTCTAAATATAAAAAACAAACCTTTAAAAAATATTTTGAAATTATAGACACTAAATTTGTACTCAGGAATGTGCCTTCAGCTTATGTTTTTTGTATGAGGAAAAATCAGGGAAGAAAGATTAAATAGAGAATCCGAGTGGAAGATTGAGAAAGTGAAGATTGATTTTTAGTTATTGTTTTCCCCAATATGAGTGATTATCACCATCTTCAATTCTTAAACTATCTTGATTTGAATATAAATAATAAAAGTATGTCGAACCAGTTGTTACTAGTACGTTACCTTCCGTATACCAAGTCCCTTGTGAATATTCATCAATATAATTATCATCAAGATCATCTTCAAAATGAGAATATTCTCCATTAGAACTAAATGTACGATAATAATTACTGTTAGTGTGAGATTCAGACTGTTTCCATAAACCAATAAGGTTTTCATCTAAATGTGTAGTAGTTTCCTGTACTACTTGGACATCATCTTCTTTACTACATCCAACTGTAAGAATTGATAATGTTAGAAATATGTATAATATCTTTTTCATTTTCCAAAAATATAAAAAGTTTTTTAATATCAACCTAAAACACACACTTATTCTACCGTAACAAAATCGTTATCAAGGGAAGATTATTCTAGAAGAAAAGTTAATCTGTTATTTGATATCAATATCACGGATAAAAATTTGAATAATTATTTCTATTCAGAACACCAACAATATTTATACGATACCATTAAAGAACTTCACGGAAAAGGATTAGGATACAAAAAGATTTCCAATTGGTTTAATGAACGAAATATCAAAACCCCAAGAGGAAATGAATTTAAAGGAAACTATGTTTTCTCAATTTTAAAGAAAGGAAAAATCAGAGAAGAAAGGTTGAATAGAGAATCCGATTGGAAGATTGAGAAAATAGAGATTGATTTTTGTTAGTTTTGTGGTATGAAAAAATTACTATTAATACTATTAATCACTATACCATTTATTGGATTTGGACAAAGTTTTGAAAAAACATTTGGAGGAACTAGTGAAGAGATAGGTTATTCTGTTCAACAAACAACTGATGGTGGATATATTATAACTGGATCGACCTACTCTTTTGGTAATGGAGATTGGGATATCTATTTAATTAAAACAGATAGTAGTGGAAATGAACTATGGTATAAAACTTTTGGAGGAACAGGTCGGGAGAAAGGTTATTCAGTTCAACAAACAACTGATGGTGGATATATTATAACTGGATCCACAAATCCCACTATTTTTGGGGAAGAAGATATATATCTAATCAAAACAGATGGAAGTGGAAATGAACTATGGAATAAAACATTTGGAGGAACTAGTGAAGAGATAGGTTATTCTGTTCAACAAACAACTGATGGAGGATATATTGTTACTGGGGTGACTTACTATGTTGGAAATGGTTATGATATTTATCTTATAAAAACAGATGGAAATGGAGATTCACTATGGACTAAAACATTTGGAGGAACACAAGACGATGAAAGTTATTCTGTTCAACAAACTACTGATGGAGGATATATAGTCTGTGGAAGAACAAAATCTTTTGGAAATGGATATTCTGAAATATATTTAATAAAAACAGACGTAAATGGAGATTCTCTCTGGACTAAGGTTTTAGGAGGTGTAATAAGTGAACGAGGGTATTCTGTACAACAAACTAACGATGGAGGTTATATAATTGTTGGATATTCAAATTCTTATGGAAATGGATTACTTCACGATTGTTATTTATTAAAAGTAGATGGGAATGGAGATCAACAATGGGATCAAGTTTTCACTCAGTCCCATGAAAGTAGTGGAAATTCAGTTCAACAAACAACTGATGGAGGTTATATCATATGTGGAATGAAACGTTCTAATACAAATGGAGTCCCAGATGTTTTCTTAATAAAAACGGATGGAAATGGTATAGAACAATGGAATAAAACATTTGGAGGTAATGATGGTGATGAGGGTCATTCTGTTCAACAAACTAATGATGGAGGATATATCATTGTAGGTTGGACAGAATCTTTCGGTAATGGTTATGATGTATATCTAATAAAAACAGATGATAGTGGAAATATCACCTCAACATTCAATATTCCAATATCTTCAAATAGAAAATTAGAAAAGGTAGTTGATATATTAGGAAGAGAAACAAAACCTCAAACTAACACTCCATTCATTGAAATATATGATGATGGTAGTACAGAGAAAAAGATAGTGGTTGAATAGGGATCAACCTAAAATACTCCCACTACTCTACCGTAACTGATTTCGCTAAATTTCTTGGTTGGTCTACATTACATCCTCTCATTACTGCAATATAATACGAGAGTAATTGTAATGGTATATTTGTAAGTAACGGAGTAAGTTGTTCTGAACATTCCGGAATTTCAATTACATAATCTGCCATTTCTTTTACGGTTGTATCTCCTTTGGTTACAATAGCAATAAGCCTTCCACCTCTAGCTTTTACTTCTTGTATATTACTTACTACTTTTTCGTAATTCCCTTTTTTAGTTGCAATAACAACAATTGGCATTTTATCATCAATAAGAGCAATTGGCCCATGTTTCATTTCTGCTGCAGGATATCCTTCCGCATGTATATAGGAAATTTCTTTTAACTTTAATGCTCCTTCCAGTGCTACTGGGAAGTTATATCCTCTTCCTAAGTATAAAAAGTTGAGTGAATCCTTAAACTTAGCTGATATTTCTTCAACTAATTTATCAGATTGTAAAACTTCTTCAATTTTAGCAGAAATAAGTTCAAGCTCTGTAATTAGGGTATGATAATCCGTATTATTTATTGTTCCTTTTAGTTTAGCAATTCTTAAAGCCATTAAAGTTAAAACTACAACTTGTGTAGTAAATGCTTTTGTAGATGCAACTCCAATTTCTGGTCCCGCATGAGTATAACATCCTGCATCTGTTAATCTGGCAATGGAGGATCCTACAACATTGCAAATTCCTAGAATTGTAGCTCCTTTTTCTTTTGCTAACTCCAATGCAGCTAACGTATCTGCTGTTTCTCCAGATTGAGAAATAGCCATTACAATATCATTTTCGTTTATTATCGGATTTCTGTATCTGAACTCTGAAGCGTACTCTACCTCAACCGGTATTCTGGTTAAATCTTCAAACAGATATTCTGCAATAAGTCCTGCATGCCAAGATGTACCACAAGCTACAATTATTATCCTATTTGCATTTTTAATTTTCTGTTCGTATTCAGATAATCCTCCCAAAATAACATCTTTTGTTTTCGGGTTTATTCTACCTCTAAGTGTATCTGAAACAGCATGTGGTTGCTCAAAAATTTCCTTTAGCATAAAATGAGGGAACCCTCCTTTTTCAATAGAATCCAAACTCATTTCTAACTCATGTATATAAGGAGATATTTTTGTATTCGAAATAGTTTTAATTTCTAATTCCTCTGCTTTATTTACTCTTGCAATTTCTCCATCTTCCAGATATACAACATTTCTGGTATATTCAATTATAGGGGTTGCGTCTGATGCAATAAAATATTCTCCTTTACCAACTCCAATAACTAACGGACTTCCTTTTCTGGCAGCAATAAATTCCTGATTATTTCCTTCTTCCATCACTACAATTGCGTAGGCTCCAATTACTTTATTTAATGCAAGTCTTACCGCCTCAAACAAATTGCAATTTTCATGTTCTTTAATTTCTTCAATCAAATGAATTAAAACTTCTGTATCCGTGTCAGAATTAAAAGTGTGTCCCTTTTCAGATAACACTTTTTTTAAAGAGTCGTAATTCTCAATTATTCCATTATGTATAATAGCGAGTTTCCCATTTCCTGATGAGTGAGGATGTGCATTTTTTTGGTTCGGAACTCCATGTGTTGCCCATCTGGTATGGCCAATTCCTATAGTTCCATTTTTATTTTTATCAGAAGAATAATCTTCTAAATCAGAAACCTTACCTTTTTGTTTTAGAATATTTATACCATTTCCTTCAGAAAGAGCAATCCCTGCACTGTCGTACCCTCTATATTCTAGTCTTTGTAATCCTTTTAGTATAATCGGATAAGCTTGTTTTTCTCCAATATATCCTACAATTCCACACATTATAAATCGGTAGCTATTATATTAATAGATGTTTTAGTATTATCAAAAATAGTTCTGTTTGCGTTAGCAGCTCCCATTCTTGATTTTATATATAATTCATTTGTGTAGTTGTTATCTGTAAGTAACTGAACAAAATATCGTGTAATGTTAAAAGTATATGTATTTCCTTCTAAAACCCCTCCAAAATGTTCATCTCCTTCAATAGTAAAATCAGTTAAAAATACAATGTTTCCGCTTTTTGTTTCCCTAAATAGATAAATACTTTCATGGGCAGGATAATCATCATAATTATCATCTTCTATTATTTCAAAACTAATTGTTGCTTTATTAATTGCTTTTCCTTCCAAAGCATCTTTTAAGGAATCAACATCAGAACTATCTATAGAGACTTTTATCTGATGACCCGCCATTGATTGTAAATAACTTTCGTCAGTGTTAGCTAATAAATCCGAGGAGTCTTTTGTATTAAAAAGATTTATTCTACATGCATCTCCACCTAATTCAAAATTAAATGCTACAGCAGTATCTACTCCTGTAATATGATAATATATTGTAGTTCTGCTTTTGTCTGCAATTGGGTTCAGATACATAATTGTATTTGATGCGGTAGCTTCAATATAAAATCCTTTAAAGTAATCTAAAAAGGCATCATTATCTACCATTGTAGAATTTCCAGTTTCATCCATTATTCTTTCTCCAAAACTATTATCTAATTGTATTTTTAGGTATGATGATGAAGTAGGATCTCCTTCATAAATAAATTGATTAGTTGCTAGATTCTGAGGTATAAAATTAAATGTTTCATCAGAGTAATAAACGCTATCTCTGTAAATTGATTCAGAAAGCTCGTAAACAGAAATATTAAAATCTCCATTTTCGTTTAAATCTCCATAAAAATCAGAATATGTATAAGTGATAAAAACAGAATCTACAACTGCATCTTCTATTTCATCAATATTGTTTGCAGGTAATAACATTTGCTGACAAAAAGAACCTTTGTTTTCTCCGAATATAGGGTCGTTTATTTGCCCTAATAACAGATACATGGACTGATCGGATTCCAAACTATCTTCCGAAATAGTGTTTAACACAATATTCTCAGTTGAATTGTTTGAAAAAGTAAATTTGACTGCTCCTGGCAAATCTATACCTATAACATTTGGATCGTTACAAGCAAATAGTACAGCTACAAATAAAAAAAGGTAAGCTGATTTCTTAAATATGTTCATTATTTTTCTTCCGTAAGTTCTAATTCCTCCTCTTCAACTAAACTATCAAAGAAATTATTGTATGAATCTTCATAATCTTCTTCACCAGGATATGTCATAAATGGCAATTCGCTATCTTTCATGTGTTTAGATACTTCCTCATTTATATTTTCAGAGCCCTGAATAATTGCATCTGAATAAGAAATAGCAAATTTATTTAGATTTTCGAATGTTGGGTTTTTAAGTAATTCTAAGTCAGATTCCTCTAATTTATTTTCAAAAAGTAGTTTATTTACAATTATAGGATCTATAGAACCTTCAAAATTAGTATCAAAAACATTATAAATTACTTTAGTATCTTTAAATAATGGGTCTTCATTATAAATTTTCTTTATGTACATTGGAATTAAAGATGAAAACCAACCTTGGCAATGAATCATCTCAGGAGACCAACCAAGTTTTTTTACTGTTTCAATAACCCCTTTACAGTAAAACATCATCCTTTCTTCAGTGTTGGCAAGAAACTTACCATTTTCATCATGAAACATAACTTTCCTAGGGAAGTATTCATCATTATCAATAAAATAAATCTGCATTCTGGCAGACTGTATAGAAGCAACTTTTATTATTAGTTGATGATCAAAATCATCAATAATAAGATTCATTCCAGAAAGACGAATTACTTCATGTAGGTTGTTTGCTTTCTCCTTTATAACTCCAAATTTCGGAAGAAAAACTCTTGTTTCATTTCCTTGCTCTATAGAGTGCTTAGGTAGGTTTAGTCCTACATTAGCCATTGGAGTTTCTGGCAAGTAAGGACTAATTTCTTGTGAGGCAAATAATATTTTTTTCTTTCCCATAAAAATTATTTAGTCTGCAAAAGTACAAAAATATCTGCTTTATATCAAGCAATTTTTTATGTTTGCTGTTTATTTGAATTTCTATAAATGAAAATTTTTCATCAAAAAACTGAACTTAAATCATATCTAAACAAAAATAGAGACGAAAAAACCATATCTTTTGTCCCAACAATGGGAGCTTTGCATGATGGGCATTTGTCATTAATTAAAAATGCAAAAGTTAATTCTGACATTGTAGTTTGTAGTATTTTTATAAACCCAACTCAGTTTAATGATCCAAAAGATTTAGAAAAATATCCTGTAACCACTGAAAAAGATATTCAGTTGCTTATATCAGAAAACTGTGATGTTTTATATCTCCCAGAAGTTTCTGATTTATATTCTGAAAATGAAAAAACAAAACATTTTGAATTTAATGGATTGGATAATTTTATGGAAGGTGCTGGTAGGAAAGGACATTTTAATGGGGTAGCTACAATCGTAGAAAAACTATTCAGAATTGTTAATCCGGATATTGCTTTATTCGGAGAAAAAGATTTACAACAACTTCAGATAATTAAATATATTACAAAACAATTAGACTTGCCAATTATAATAATAGGAGTTCCTACAAAAAGAGAAGTATCAGGACTTGCTATGAGTTCCAGAAATAAATTACTTTCAGTAACAGATAAACAGATTGCAACCATAATAAACGAAACCTTATTGTTTATTAAGGAGAATTCCGACAAATATACTCTTGAAGAAATAAAACAAATTTCTGTTGATAAATTAAATAAGAACACTGATTTAGAATACCTAGAGATAGTTGATTTAGAAACCCTTTCTCCTATTTCAGAATTTCAAGGAAAAAATAAAAATGCAGCTTGTATCGCTGCATCTATCAGTTCAGTTCGTCTAATTGACAATATTATTTTTTAGTTTTACAGCATGAAAGAAAGTAATAAAAAAATATCATTTGTTATTTTGAAGTACGTTGCTTCTTTGTCGTTTGCCGGATTTATTATTTATCTTTTGTTCCGAAATCAGGATCCTGTTGCACTTATTGAAAAAATTTCGGAAGTAGAATTTGCTTGGGTTATCCTTTCCATGATTTTTGGAGGATGGGCTTATGTAAATAGAGGATTGAGATGGATTGTTTTAATTGATGCTTTAGGGTATAATTCTTCAAAAATGAATTCTGTTTCTTCAGTTTCAGTTGGTTATTTTACAAATATGTTTATCCCCAGAGCTGGAGAAATTTCCAGATGTACAGCACTTAATAGAGTAGAGAAAATTCCGGTTGATAAACTTTTTGGTACAATTTTGGTAGAGAGAGTTATCGACTTTGTATTTTTAATAAGCTTGTTCTTGCTTACTCTAATATTAAAGTTCGATTTGATATTAAAATTCTTCTCAGAATTAGGATCACAGAGCTCTGATTCAATACCTTCAAGTTCTACAAAATATTATGTTTTAGTAGCAATATTACTATCTTTTACTTTGGTGTATTACTTCCTTAAAAAATGGATTGTAAAAACATTCTTTTATGAGAAGATAATAGAATTTATAGAGGGACTAAAAGAAGGATTTAAAAGCATCAAAAAAATGAAACGGAAATCAGCTTTCTGGTTTCATACTTTTAGTATTTGGATCATGTACTTCCTGATGACTTATATTTGTTTTCAGGCAATCCCTGAAACTTCTCATCTTACTATTTCAGACGGATTATTTTTACTGGTTTTGGGTGGAATAGGGATGGTTATTCCAACACCTGGAGGAGTAGGGTCTTATCATGCAATTGTAATGATTGGACTTTCAGTTTTAGGAGTTGGGACCATATTTTTAGGAGAAAATGGAGATCCATCAAATCCAGCTCTTTTATTTCCAACCATTGTACATATAGCGCAAACATTAGTAGCTATTATCATGGGTTCTATCGGTTTGTTAATTTTATCTTTAACTAAAAGGAAACAATCCTAATGAAAAACTTACAGAACATAATATCTAAAATATTTTCTCTTTCAGATTTAAAAATTCAATCAGATCAATGGAAGCAAGATGGAGATAAAATTGTGTTTACAAATGGTTGTTTTGATTTAATACACAGGGGTCATGTTGAGGTTTTGGCCAATACTGCAGATTTAGGAGATAGATTAATAATTGGATTAAATTCAGATTCTTCTATTCAAAAGTTAAAAGGAGAAAATAGACCAATTATAGATGAAAATTCAAGAGCAATTTTACTAGCTTCTCTTCAATTTATAGATGCAATTGTTTTATTTTCGGAAGAAACACCACAAAAACTTATTGAAACTATTGTTCCAGATATTCTTGCAAAAGGAGGAGATTATAAAGTAGAAGAAATTGCAGGGCATGAGGTAGTTTTAGAAAATAGAGGTGAAGTGATTTTAGTTCCTTTTATAGATGGTTTTTCTACCACAAATATTGTAGAAAAAATAAAACAAGATTAATGGCAAAAAAGAAAGTTCAATCTGCATTTTTCTGCCAAAGTTGTGGTACTCAATCTCCGAAATGGCTAGGTAAATGTCCACAATGTAATGAGTGGAATACTTTTGTAGAAGAAGTAATTTCAAAAGAAGAACAAACAAAAACTTGGAACGGGATTAACAAAGTAAATACTCCGGTTTCTATAAACGATATTACTTTCTCGAAAGAAAAGAGAATAAAAACAAAAGATATAGAGCTTAATAGAGTATTAGGAGGTGGAATTGTTCCCGGTTCTGTAATTTTATTAGGAGGAGATCCTGGAATTGGGAAATCTACTTTACTATTACAATTAGCAATTACATCTGATAAAAAAATACTTTATGTTTCTGGTGAGGAAAGTGAAAGTCAGATAAAAATGAGGGCTCAGAGGGTTGAAAACAGTTCAGAAAACTGTTTGATACTGACAGAAACTTCTACTCAGAATATTTTTCAGCAAATTGAAAAAGTAGATCCAGAAATATTGATAATTGATTCCATTCAGACTTTGCATACCGCACATATTGATTCCTCACCGGGTAGTGTCTCTCAAATTAGAGAATGTAGTTCTGAAATGATAAAATACGCCAAACAGACAGGGACAGCTGTTTTTCTAATAGGTCATATTAATAAAGATGGAGCTATTGCTGGTCCTAAGATTTTAGAACATATGGTAGATACCGTTCTTCAGTTTGAAGGAGATAGAAATCATGTTTACAGAATCCTCAGAACAGTTAAAAATCGTTTTGGTTCTGCTTCTGAATTAGGTGTTTATGAAATGGGTCAAAATGGACTAATAGAGGTAAATAATCCTTCAGAGATCCTAATTTCAGATAGAGATGAAGAAACAAGCGGTGTAGCTATTGCATCTACTATTGAAGGAGCTCGTCCGCTTATGATTGAGATTCAATCATTAGTAAGTTCGGCAGTTTATGGCACTCCACAAAGATCTGCAACGGGATTTGATACTAGAAGATTGAATATGTTACTTGCAGTTTTAGAAAAGAGATGTGGGTTCCGATTAGGAGTAAAAGATGTATTTTTAAACATAACTGGAGGAATAAAACCAGACGATACTGCTATTGATTTGGCAGTTATTTGTTCGGTACTTTCTTCCGACCAAGATAAACCAATAGGGATGCAATGCTGTTTTGCTGCTGAGGTAGGGCTTTCCGGAGAAATAAGAGCTGTAAATCGTATAGAACAAAGAATAGCAGAAGCGGAAAAGTTAGGTTATAAGCAAATTATTATTTCCAAATTCAACAAATTTAACCCACCTGCATTTAATATTGAGATAAAACAACTATCCAAGATTGAAGAGGTTTTCAGGTTACTCTTCTAAAATATCGTACAAGTCATCCAAATTAGGAGATAATATAAGTTCTATTCTTCTATTCATTTTTCTACCTTCTACTGTTTCATTTGTTGCAATAGGCACATGAGACCCTCTACCTGCTGCAGTCAACTGGCTTGCACTCATTCCTTTATTGTTTAATAAAACCTTTACTACAGAAGTAGCTCTCATTACACTCAAATCCCAATTGTCTTTTATTGCTCCCTTTCCATTTCCTTTTACATTGTCGGTATGTCCCTCTATCAAAATCTCCAAATCTTTCTGGCTTGATAAGGCCTCAGATAATTTATTTAAAGCCGCAACTCCACCTTGGTTTATTACATATTTCCCAGATGCAAAAAGTAAATCTTCTTCTAACGAAATGTATATTTTACCATTTCTTTGTTCAATAGTTAATCCATCTCCTTCTAGCCCGGTAAGTGCTTTTTGTACCTTATTTTTTATTGCTGTTACCAAAGAGTCTTTCTGATTTATTATCTTTTCTAATTCACTTACTCTTGCAGAACGTTCTTCTAATGTTCTTTGTGCTTTATTTAATTCTTCCTCCTTTTCTGTTAGGGTTGATGATAATTGATTCAGATCTTCTTCTTTCTCCAGAAGTTTTGTTTGTGATATCTCTAATTGCTCCAATAGCCTTTTAGTTTCCTTTGCTTTTTCCGACATCTGTCTACTATTCTGACTTACTAATAAATCATATGCTGTATTTAGTTTTTCATGCTTGTTTTGTAAAACAGATAATGCGTTTCCGTTTCTAATCGAATCATTTTTCAGATTATTTATTTTATCTTTTAACAGATTTACATTCAGAGTTAATTCCTCTACCTCATCAGATAGTTTTAAAACTTCCTTTTCTTTCTGAGTTAAATTAGTCCTATTATTTTCGTTTTCAGAAACTAAAGCATTATGTATTTTAGGACTTACACAAGATGTAGCAAACAATAAACTTATTGTAAAAAATAAAACAGACTTTTTCATATTATTATAATTTTATTAGTTCTCCAAAATTACAAATCAATCTATCTGATTAAATGACAAGAAAAATTACTTATCAACATTAGTTATTAAGAGTTTACCTTTTCCAATGACCTTCTACCCAAATATGATTTCTCTTTTTTCTTTTCCAATGCCCCTTTACCCATACATGATTCCGTCTAACCTTATTTGGTTTTATAATTATTAATTTCGGTTTATTGGGTTTTATTTTTATTACTTTATGTCTGTTGTGTTTATTGATAACTACTACTTTTTGAGCATTTGTAATATTACCTCCTAAAAATAGTGTTAGAAAGAAGAGTATTGTAAAAATTGACTTTTTCATTGTTATTTGTTTTTAATTATTACTTTTATGACATCAAATTTTATTAAAAGTTTAACGAATGAAAAATATAATAAATTACTTTTTACAAGGGCTTTTATATATAGTACCTATTAGCGCAACTATCTATATTGTTTATTTGATTTTCTCAAAAATTGATGGAATTTTGCCATTTAATTTCCCAGGTCTTGGGTTAATTGTTATTATTTTACTTATTACTGCTGTCGGATTTATTGGTAGTGCAATAATTGCAAGCCCTCTTAATGCCTTATTTCAACGAATATTAAATAGAGCTCCTTTACTAAAAACAATTTATACTTCTGTAAAAGATATGATGAATACTTTTGTCGGGAAAAAGAAAGGTTTTTCCGAGCCTGTTTTAGTGAAGCTTTATGAAAATTCTACTATCGAAAGAATTGGGTTTATTACAAATGAAGATGTAGAGGGACTTAACATTAAAGAAGGAAAAGTGTTAGTGTATATGCCACATTCTTATGCTATTTCCGGACAACTATTTGTGGTAGAAAAAAAGAATATCACCCATATTGACAAATCATCATCCGATATCATGAAACTAATAATATCTGGAGGAGTAACCGAAATTGACGAATAAAAAATAAAAAAACTATGAAAAGAGTATTATTACTTGTTTTAACGATATTTACATTAAACACATTTGCTTCAGATACAACAATAATTCGCGTTCATGATGCAACCGATATGACATGGTATGGAAATTATGATGAATGGGGAGTTTTCCCTGACGGATCTGAAACTTATAGAAAAATTTATTTAAACTATACTATGGGATGCGCAAGTTCGGGATGCTCTGATTGGGACTATACTACCAAAATTGAAGTTTTGCACCGAACAGGAGAAATTGATTCAACTTTACAACAAACACCTGCTTTTACAGTTAATGGGGTTGGAGTAGATACATTAATGATTACTGACACCTCATATATTTATTACTGGGATACTTTAACCAGTTCGATTGACTCAACAATTTCTATTCCTGTTGAAGTGGTTATTTTTTATACTACACAACCAACAATACCTATTGATACTTTTTATTATTTCCCTGCAGGATTCTATAATATGATCTTTGATTCTATTGGCAATATAATTGATTCTATTTATGTAAATCCCACAGGTTTATTAATAAATAGTACAAATAATTGGTATTCTTATTTTGATGTAATTGAAAAGTATGAACTTGCTAGAGTTATAACTCCATATGGAAGTGGACTTAATAATAATTGGGAATTCACACATATTTTTGATGTTACAGATTTCGCTTCTATATTACAAGATTCAGTGGAAATAAGAGCTCATTATAGTGGTTGGTCTTCAGGATTTTCCGCAACTTTAGATTTTGAGTTTATTCAGGGGACACCTCCTAGAAATGTTACTTCATTACAAAATATTTATGCAGGAGGATGTTCTTACACTACTTCATCTGCTTTTGAGCAATCTTGCCTACCTCCAAAAATGTTTTGGATTGACTCCAACTCAACGCAGGCAATGGTAAAAATGACAACTACTGGTCACGGTTTTGATAATAATCAATCTGCTGCGGAATTCAAACCTATAGATTATTCTTTACATGTAGACGGATCATTAACTCACACTCAGTTTAATTGGGATTCAGATTGCGGGATTAACCCAATCTCTCCCCAAGGAGGGACTTGGATTTATGATAGAGCAAATTGGTGTCCTGGGAAAAGAGCTCAAACCTTTGATCATGAGATAAGTAATTATATTACTTCTTCTGATTCTGTAGAAATAAATGTAGATTTTCAATCGTATAGTTGGAGTGGAACACAAACTCCTTCTTATATTATTGACTGTCAATTATTTTTGTATGAAGGAGCAAATTTTACAAACTCAGCAGAAATTACTGATATTATAAAGCCATCTTTAAAAGATGAATATTCGAGATTTAATCCTATTTGTGGGAAACCTCTAATAAAAATTAGAAATTATGGTTCAGATCCACTTACTTCTGTAGTTATAGAATATAAAGTAGAAGGAGGGGTTGTTCACACATATACTTGGAATGGTTATCTTGCTTTTATGGAGGAAGAAGAAGTTGAACTTCCACTTTTACAGAATTGGGGAGGAACAAAAGATGTGTTTCAAGTGTCACTTTCTAATCCAAATGGGCAACCAGATGAATATTTAGATAATAATATGATGAAAACTCCATTTGATCATGTTCCACAATATGAAGAAATATTTGCTGTTTGGACTCAAACAAATTCTGGAGGTGGTAATGTGTCAGAAACGTCTTGGAAATTTCTAAATGATGATGGAACAGATCATTATATTTCACAGACTATGTACATAAATGATCAATACAGAGACACCATAGAATTTGAAAGCGGATGTTATACTTTTATTGTAGAAGATTCAGATGAAGATGGTTTAGATTATTGGGCAAATTCTGATGGAGTAGGCTATGTCAAATTACGAAATGTCCCTGGAACTTGGTTTTCTAACTTTAATGCAGATTTTGGGACCAACATCATACATAATTTTAGGGTTGGAACGATACTTTCTTCTGAAAACATATTGGATAAGTTAGATATTTCCCCAAATCCTGCAACGGATAATATTAGATTAGAATCCGCTTCTTTAATAAATTCAGAAATTAAGATTCTTAATTTGTTGGGAGAAGAAATCTATTCCAAAACAGCAAATTCTAATTCAGAAAACATTTCTATATCATCTTTTCCTAATGGAATCTATACAATACAAGTTCAAGGGAATAACACTTCAATAATTCAGAAATTTGTAAAACAATAAATGAAATATTGTAACTCATTAAGTAATTACTCTAGATTTAAAACCAGAGAAGTAAAAGTAGGTAATATTGCTATTGGAAATAATAATCCGATAAGAGTACAATCTATGACAATTACAGACACTATGGATACGGAAGCTACTGTAGATGAATCCATCAGGATGATAGAATCAGGATGTGAACTTGTCAGAATCACTGCTCCATCTATAAAGGAAGCGGAAAACTTACAGAACATAAAAGACGAACTACTGAAAAGAGGATATACTACTCCTATTGTTGCAGATATTCATTTTACTCCTAACGCTGCGGAAGTTGCTGCTAGAATTGTAGAAAAAGTAAGAGTAAATCCTGGGAACTATGCTGATAAAAAGAAGTTTGAGGAGATTGAATATTCGGACGAAACGTACAATGCGGAATTAGAACGAATAAAAGTAAAGTTTACTCCACTTGTTCGTATTTGTAAAGAGTATGGAACAGCTATGAGAATTGGGACTAATCATGGATCTCTTTCTGATAGAATTTTGAGCCGTTATGGAGATACTCCAAAAGGAATGGTAGAGTCTGCTATGGAGTTTTTACGTATTTGTCGAGAAGAAGATTATCATGAAATAATTTTATCGATGAAGGCATCTAACACTAGAGTTATGGTGCAAGCATATCGAATGTTGGTATCTGAAATGATAAAAGAAGATATGAATTACCCTCTTCATTTGGGAGTAACAGAAGCCGGAGAAGGTGAGGATGGAAGAATAAAATCTGCAGTGGGGATAGGAACACTTTTAGCAGATGGTTTGGGAGATACTATTAGAGTTTCATTAACGGAAGCTCCAGAACACGAAATGCCAGTAGCTCAAAAATTACTATCTCATTTTAATGGAATAGAACAACATGAAAAGATAGAAGAAATCACAAAAAATCCCTTACACTCTTTTGATTATGTAAAAAGAGAAACGGATGAGGTTCTGAATATTGGAGGTAAAAATGTACCAATTGTGATGGCTGATTTTTGCCTAAAAGAAAAAATTACAGCTGCATCCTTGTTTGCTTTGGGATATAACTATTCTGTTCCATTGGATAAATGGCACATTTCGGATATGGCTGCCGATTATGTGTTTGTAGGCAATCATGATGTAAATTTTGAAGTTCCGGGAACTTTAGGGATTATTTACAATTACAAAAAATGGTTAACACACAAAAAAGGATATCCCTTTTTAACTATAAATGATTATTTAGATGAAACGGAACTATCTAAGAAAATTAATGTAGTTTATGTTTGTCTTTCTGAATTATCAAAAGAGTTGTATGATAAATTGAAAGGAGATAAAACAGCTATTTTAATGATAGATACTTACAATGAAAACGGATTAGCAGAACAGAGAAAACTATTTACTGAACTGATGAATAATAATATTAAAACTCCAGTAATAATTGGGAGGGCTTATGAAAATTTATCAGAACAGCAATTACAACTTTCAGCAAGTTCTGATTTTGGAGCGCTATTTTTAGATGGATTGGGAGACGGTATTTTTATTGCAGCAGAAAATTTTGGTTCTGATCAATCTGTAAATTCCTTATCCTTTGGAATACTTCAAGCCAGCAGATGTAGAATTTCCAAAACGGAATATATTTCTTGTCCATCTTGCGGGAGAACTCTTTTTGATTTGCAAGAAACCACTGCAAAAATTCGAAAAGAAACAGATCATTTAAAAGGAGTAAAGATTGGAATAATGGGATGTATTGTAAACGGACCAGGAGAAATGGCAGATGCGGATTATGGATATGTGGGTACTGGGAAAGGAAAAATTACACTTTACAAAGAACAAACGGTAGTAGAAAAAAATATTCCTGAACAGGAAGCGGTTACCTCTTTAATTAACCTTATTAAAAAACATGGAGATTGGGTAGAGAAAAAGTAAATACAAGAAGACGTTTTATTAAAAACACAACAGCGGTAGGACTAGGAATTTCTATTGCACCTCAATTAATAGCAAAATCAAATATTATGGAAAATAATGCAATTGTAATTTCTACATGGAGACATGGAGTTGAAGCCAACAAAGTAGCGTGGGAAATTTTAAAAAATAACGGAAGAGCTTTAGATGCGGTGGAAAAAGGTGTAATGGTTACGGAATCAGATCCTAGCTGTACCTCAGTAGGTTATGGTGGCATGCCAGATAGAGAAGGTAATGTTACTCTTGATGCTTGTATTATGGATGAGACAGGCAATTGCGGATCAGTTTCATTTTTAAAAAACATTAAAAATGCAATTTCAGTTGCCAGAAAAGTTATGGAGGAGACACCTCATATCATGTTATCAGGAGATGGAGCTTTAAAATTTGCATTGCAGCAAGGGTTTAAAGAAGAAAATATGTTAACTAAAAATGCGGAAAAAAGATGGAAACAATGGCTAGAGAATCATCCTCAAGATCAAATGTTTATTGATCAGCATAATCATGACACAATTGGCATGATTGCTTTGGATAAAGACGGGAATTTATCTGGAAGTTGTACTACTTCAGGTTTGGCTTGGAAATATTATGGAAGAGTAGGAGATTCTCCAATTATTGGAGCTGGATTGTATGCGGATAACAAATACGGAGCTGCTTGTGCAACAGGGAAAGGAGAAGCGGTAATTAAGATGGCTGGTTCTTTTCTTATTGTAGAATTTATGAGACAAGGAAAATCCCCTCAACAAGCTTGTGAATTAGCTATTCAACGAATTATAGAACAGCAATCAGACCATAAAGATTTTCAGGTTGGATTTTTAGCGATTAATAAAAAAGGAGAGCATGGATCTTATTCAATAAAAGAAGGGTTTCAATATGCAATAAATACAGATGAGCAAGAAGAATTAGTGGACAGTAAATTTGTATATAGCAAGAGTTAGTCTACCTTTATCTTAGAAGCAACTTCTTTTGCTTCTTCTACTAATTTATCAGTACTTTCAGACCCATAAGATAAGGCAACAGCCATTCTTCTGTACTTTCGTGTTGTTGGTTTCCCAAAAACTTTAACGTCCGTATTTCTAAATTTAGCAGCTTCTTCTAATCCTGTAATATTTGGGAATTCCGTATTTTCTTTATCTGCCAATACAACTGCAGAAGCTCCGTTTCTAACAAGTGGAATATCCATTACAGGAATACCTAAAATAGCACGGGCATGCAATTCAAATTCCGTAAAATTTTGTGTTCCCGCAAGGGTTACCATCCCAGTATCGTGTGGTCTTGGAGATAGTTCTGAGAAATATACTCCATCTTTACCAATAAAAAATTCTACCCCCCAAATTCCACTCCCACCAAGTGCTTTTGTTACTTTATCGGCCATCTCTTGTGATGTTTTCAAATGGGAATCTTCCATTCTCATGGGTTGCCAACTTTCTTGGTAATCCCCTCTTTCTTGTCTGTGTCCTATTGGTGGGCAATAAAGAGTATTGCCATTATTTTGAGTGAGGGTTAAAAGGGTTATTTCATAATCAAAATCAATAAAAGCTTCAACTATTACTTCCATCAAATCTCCTCTAGATCCTTCCATAGCATAATTCCATGCTTTTTCAATGTCGGATTCTGTTTTTATTACTGATTGCCCTTTCCCGGAACTAGACATTAAAGGTTTTACCACACAAGGCATTCCTGTAAAATCAACTCCTTCTTTCAACTCCTGATAAGAAGTAGCGTATTTGTATTTTGCAGTTTTTACTCCTAAATCAATAGCTGCCAAATCACGGATTGCTTTTCGATTCATGGTAAAATTAGCTGCTTTTGCAGAAGGAATCACCGTATAGCCTTTTTTTTCATAATCATAAAATCGTTCGGTTCTTATACTTTCTACTTCCGGAACAATAAAATCAGGCTTGTGTTTTTCTACAATTCTATCTAGCTCTTCACCATCCAACATATTTATCACTTCATATTCGTGTGCAACTTGCATGGCGGGTGCGTCTTTATAGTTATCTACTGCAATTACATATTGACCTAGTCTTTGCATGGCAATAACCACCTCTTTCCCTAGTTCTCCAGAACCTAATAATAATATCTTTTTTCTCATAATACAAATATATAAATTAAATGTCTTTTAACGAACAATACAAGTACCATTGATTTTGTGCTCTTACCCAATTCTGATCCTTATAAGTTGTTTTGTAATAAACATCATTATTTAGATAGTCTGTTAAAAAACGGACAGATTGCATTAATGTAATAGCTTTTCCAGCAAATATTAAATTTAATTTTTCGTTCTGGTTTAAAATTTCCTCTGAAGATTTTAGAAACCCTCTTATTATTAAATTTACAATTTCTTTGTCTGCTTTTATGTTGTCAAAATCAGAGGATTCTTCTCCTAATGGATTACTATATGTTCTAATCATATCTCCTATGTCTGACAAAATAGTCCCCGGCATTAGAGTGTCCAAATCAATTAGAGCTTTTGCTTTATTTGTTTCCTTATCAAACAAAAAATTACTGATTTTTGTATCAAAATGACAGACTCTTTTTGGAAGAACCTTGTTAAGTATGTCAAATTTTATCAGAACTTCTTTCTCCTTTTTTATGTTTTCAATTAGATGAAAAGCATTTATTTTTCTCTCATCTTCTGCAGAAGTAATTGCGTCCTCCAACTGATTATATCGTTTATTTGCATTATGAAAATCTGGGAGTGTTTCGTGTAATTTATCTGTATCAAAATTATGTAAGACATAATAAAAACTTCCCAAGCAAACAGATGCTTCAAATGCTAGTTTTTTATCTGTAATCTTCTCAAAACAAATACTTTGTTCTACAAATGGAATTAATCTCCAAACTTGATTGGAGATATTAATATATTTGTTATCAATTGGAGTAGGGAAACTATAAGAAAAAGAGCTTTCAGTTATTGCTTTCTTTACTTCAATTATGTTTTCTAGAGTTAATTTATAGTTTTGGAAAATAGATGTATTTATAGATTGTAGAATATATTTCTTTAATGTAAAATTATTTTCAACCCAAACAATAAAGGTCTGATTAATCAGACCTTTCTCAGATTCTTTTATTTGTATAACCTCCCCTTTTGGTAAAAATTGGGACACTATCTTTTGAGATTGAATTAACTCCATAAATTTTTAGGATAGATACCTTCCTCAATATATCTGTTGATAGACTCAATTGCCATTGGCTTATCTTCTTTATAAGTTACTCCAAACCAATTGTCATTAGTAGGTATTACACAAACACTCATTTGTCCACTTATAATCATATCTGTAATAATATTTGGTATGTAATATTCAGCAGTAGGGTTTTCAGGATTTTCTCTCATAAAATTATGAAGCCCTTTTTCAATTTCTTCAAATATGCTTGGATGAAATCCCCAATAATTCATAGAAACACTAGAGTTTCTATCTACTTCTCCTAATGGATCTTCCGCACCAATATTATAATTTACCACTCCATTTTGTTCCGCAATTTTTGTTCTTTCAATTACTTCCACAAGATTATTATCTGAGTCTAATTCACACACCCCTCTGTTAACCGTACCATGTTCCGACAATGTATTGTGTAAAGTATATCCTATCATTGCCATTAATGAAGAGGAGCATTCTTTTGTTAAAAAATCTGCTATTAGTTTATAAGATTCGGATCCATAATAATCATCTGCATTTATAACTGCAAATGGTTCATTTATAACGTCTTTTGCTACTAATACAGCATGAGATGTCCCCCAAGGTTTTGTACGCTCAACAGTTATAATCCCCTCTACTTTAGGGTTTACTTCTTGATAAGTGTATTCTATGATTATTTTATTTTTAAACTTATCAAATCTATTCCGAAATGCTTCATCAAACTCTCTCCGTATTACAAAAACAATTTTACCAAATCCTGAGTTTATTGCATCATATATGGAATATTCAATAATAGGCTCTTCATTTGGCCCTATTCCATCTATTTGTTTTAATCCACCATATCGGCTTCCCATTCCTGCTGCTAAAATTAATAATGTTGGTTTCATACTTTTATTTTATTGATTGGCAAACATAATAAAATAAAAAAAGCTCTCCTAATAAAGAGAGCTTTTTGGTACCCAGAGCCGGGCTCGAACCGGCACGGATTACTCCATTGGTGTTTGAGACCAACGCGTCTACCAATTCCGCCACCTGGGCATTTCAGTTTTGGTGTCGCAAAAATAATACATAATTCCTCATATAATAGATTTTTCAGAAAAATAATTTTTATCAGATATTTTACTATATTTGCACCCCTTTTTAAATAAGGAAACAATGAATAAACCGATTAAATTTTTTGCAGGGAGTAACACAAAACAATTAGCGACCGAAATTGCTAAGTCGTTTGGTGTTGAATTAAGTGCTTCTTCAGTTGTTGAATTTTCAGATGGAGAATTCGAACCATCTTTTGATGAAACAGTTCGTGGGACAGATGTGTTTTTAATACAATCCACTACACCACCATCAGATAATTTAATGGAATTATTACTAATGATAGATGCTGCAAAAAGAGCGTCTGCAGCAAACATAATTGCTGTAATGCCTTATTTTGGTTATGCTCGACAGGACAAAAAAGGAAAACCAAGAGTTCCGATAGGATCCAAATTAGTAGCTAATTTACTTTCGGCAGCAGGTGTAAGCCGAATAATGACAATAGATTTACATGCCGATCAAATTCAAGGATTTTTTGAGGTTCCTGTAGATCATTTATATGCTTCCGAACTTTTTGTGGAAGACATTAATAGTTTAAATTTAGAGAATGTAGTAATTGCATCTCCAGATATGGGAGGGAGTAAAAGGGCAAATGCTTATGGTAAATTACTTAATTCAGGAGTTGTTATTTGTTATAAAGAGCGTAAAAAAGCAAATGAAATTGGAGAGATGAAAGTACTTGGGGATGTAAAAGGAAAAGATGTTGTAATTATTGATGACATGGTAGATACAGCTGGAACTTTAACTAAATCTGCTGATTTAATGATTCAGCAAGGAGCTACATCTGTAAGAGCTTATTGTACTCATGGTATTCTTTCAAAAGATGCATATCAAAAATT
>CABXPN010000004.1 GCA_902514225.1 uncultured Bacteroidota bacterium | reverse complement strand
TTTAGAAACTAGTGGAGTTTATTTTATTAAAATCATGTTAGATAATGGGAGTTATACTATCCGGAAATTAATAATTCAATAGGTTTACTAAACATTTTCTAAAATCCTTTTCATTATTAGAATGGCTTTTTTTATATAAAACACTCTTAATCATAATAAAAGAGTAGTTTTGCAAAAATTTTAATATATGACATTTTCTGAAATAGGGTTAAATGATGAGATCCTAAAAGCCATCACCGACTTAGGATTTGAAGAACCTACACCAATACAGCAAGAATCAATCCCATTTGTTTTATCAGAAGAAACGGATCTAATTGCACTTGCACAAACAGGAACAGGAAAAACAGCTGCTTTCGGTTTACCTGTAATTCAGAAAATTGATTCTGGGAAAACTCAAACACAATCTATAATACTTTGCCCAACAAGGGAGCTTTGTCTTCAAATAACAAAAGATTTAGAAACATACTCTAAATATATTAAAAAACTAAAGATTACTGCAGTTTATGGTGGAACAAATATACAAACACAGATCAGAGCTCTTAATTCTGGCAGCCAGATTGTTGTAGGAACTCCAGGTAGGGTTATCGACCTAATAAACAGAAAGAAATTAAAATTAAAAGATGTTGAATTTGTTGTTTTAGATGAGGCAGATGAGATGTTAAATATGGGGTTCAAGGATGACCTGGATACTATTTTGGCCGAAACACCAGAAGAAAAACAAACTCTTTTATTTTCGGCAACTATGCCAAAAGAGGTAATGAGAATCACAAAAAATTACATGTTCTCTCCTAAAAAAATTGAAGTTGCTAGAAGGAATGAAGGAGCTACTGATGTAGAGCACCATTACTACATGGTTAATGCAAGAGATAGATATAAAGCACTTAGAAGGATTTGTGATGTGAATCCTGATATTTATGGGATTGTTTTCTGCAGAACTAGAAGGGAAACAAAAGAAGTATCAGAAAAATTAATGCAAGATGGATATAATGCAGATGCAATTCATGGGGAATTATCTCAACAACAAAGAGATCATGTTATGGGAAGGTTTCGAAAGAAAACCCTACAAATACTTGTAGCAACAGATGTAGCTGCTAGAGGAATCGACATTAATGAACTTACTCATGTAATAAATTATAATTTACCAGATGATAATGAAATTTATATTCATAGATCTGGTAGAACAGGAAGAGCAGGAAATAAAGGTATTTCTATTATTATTTCTCATAGTAGAGAAAAAAGGAAATTACAATCTATTGAAAAGATGTTGAAGAGAGAATTAATTCTTCAAAAAGTTCCAGGAGGTGATGAAATCTGTGCGATACAATTATTAAGACTAATTGATAAAATTGTAAAAACAGATGTTAGTTCCCAAATAGAAAAACACCTACCAATAATTGAAGAAAAACTTTCTCATCTTGATAAAGAAGAATTAGTAAAACATTTTGTTTCTGCAGAGTTTAACAGATTTTTATCTTTCTACAAAAACGCACCAGATTTAAATATTTCTGCATCAAAAAGTAGGGATAGTGGAAGAGGAAGAGATAGTGGGAAAAGTAGAAGAGGTCATTCTGATGAAGGGTTTACAAGATTCTTTATAAATCTTGGTAAAACACATAAATGTGAGCCTCAAAATTTAATCGGATTAGTAAATGAGTACACTAGAAATAGAAATTTACAAATCGGGAAAATTGATATTCTACAAGGATTCTCTTTCTTTGAAGTAGAATCATCTGCTGAAAAAGATGTATTAGAAGGGTTTGCGGATAGCCAATGGAATGGATACAAGCTTACAGTTGAAGTCTCAAAACCAAAAAATGATTCTGGGAAAAGAAGAGGTAAACCATCAAGTTCAGAAAGAAAAAGAAATAGCGGTGGGTATTCTAAATCTGGAGGAGGGAGAAGAAGTGGTTTTAGCAGTAATAGAAGATCTGAAGGAGGTGGTGGAAACAAGAGAAATTCTGGAGGTAATAGTGGAGGTGTAAAATCTTTTAAGAGCAGGTTTAAAGATACAAAAGGAGGAAGAGGAAGAAGTTAAATTTTCTTTACTCCTGCAATAAAATCTTTCAAGTAAAAAGGTTCAAAGTAAGCGATATCCTCAAAATTAGATTCTTTAAATTTTCTATACGAAATCTTCTTTAAATTTCTCGCACTAGGGTAAACATCATTTAAAAATACTGCTTTTTCAGAGTTTATTATCTCTTTACATTTTTCAGATCCATCACCAAAAAACACAATTTTTTTATCTAGTAAATGAGAAAAAGTAGATGAATCTATTATATCTGCTTGTATTTTTCTTACTTCATTATTTTTATTGTCATAGAATGCTGAATACACTTCCATTCTTCTTGCATCTATCATTGGGCAATATAAATCAAAACTGGAGTCTTCATCTGAAATTGATTGCGACATAGACTGTAAGGTAAATACAGATATAAGAGGAATATTTAATGAATAACACAGTCCTTTTGCGGTAGAAACTCCAATTCTTAAACCAGTATAAGATCCAGGCCCTATACTTACAGAGATGGCGTCTAAATCTGATAATAAATAGTCAGTATCATTAAATAATTCCTGAATAAAAATTGTTAATGTCTCAGAATGAGAATGTTTTTCAGACAATAATGATTTTTCTGAAATTAATTTATCTTCTGAAAAAAGTGCAACAGAACAATTCTTTGTAGAGGTTTCTATTCCTAGTATTAATGCCAAATTAGTAGTCGTAATATCTATTAAATAAATCAGACTTTAGTGCAAAGAAGATAAAATCTGTTGGGAAAATTCCATAATCATCCTTCAAAGTTCTATGTATTATAGTTGTTTGTAATTTTAGATTTGTTCTTGGGTTTATCAGATAAGAAACAGTAAATTTATTGTAATTTAATTTCGATAAATTTCCTTGATACATTTCAATGCCATAATCTGATGGTCTATCAGAGTTTGACATAAAAATATCATCTCCGTAGGATGTTGGATCATTTTTAATTTTACCCCCATATTTAACAAAAAGTATTTCTAAATGAGCTTCCCATTTTTTAAATCGATAATCAGTAAAAAATATAATCTCATTAAAATTAGCTCCCAACGGATGAGCTAAACTTTGATAGTAGTGTCCGTAATTTTGTGATGAATTAAAATGAGAATATGTATAAGGTCTGGAAAAATTATTTTCAAGTTGAACGATTAAGTTATTTACTCCAAATACATTATAATATTTTCCTCCTAGTTGGTAAGAATACTTATTTCCCCAGAAATTTTCTCCATTTAAATCTGGAGCTGAGAACTCATCTAAAACAAATTGTCCGTAAATATTTGACTTTTCTGTTGTTTTAAATTTAAAATTAGCTCCCATCAAAGCGTTATCAGATGAGTTTAATGAGAACTCAATAGGCCTTAAAAATATTATCGGATTAAGATAAGCAATATCAAAACCTGATATTTCTGGAGTTCTATTATTTTCCCAAACAATTGACTCAAAAATTCCAATATTCAATCTTTCAGAAATGTTAGCACTTAAATGATGTAGAGTCATATATTTTTTATCATATACAAATTCTTGAGAAGGGTTAGAAGACAAGTCCATATGTTCCATGTATAGATTTGTATATTGAAAAATTCCAACATTTGTTTGCACTTTCAGATAAGGATAATTAAATGAATTATCTGACAAAATCATTGAACGATAACCATCTCCAATAAAATTTTTACCAGTACCAAATTGTAAAGCAGAAAATTTACTCATTTGATATGTAAGATGACCAGAAGCCATAGTATAATCAAAAGTACTATCAGAAGACCAACGAGACTCCCCTTGACCGGGAATGACCCAAGCAGATTTTTTTAAAATGTTGTCTGTTAGATAAGAAGGTAATCTAGATTGATTTTCTAAAAAAGAAGAATAGTATGAAAACCTTTCTCCTATTTTTCCATCAGCAATAATTCCCCTAGTATTTGTCCAGATAGTTTGATTTGTTTCAATTTCTCTACCAATTTCTAAATTTAAAACTGGATTCACTATTAATGTGTATTCCTCAGATTCTACTTGTAGAAAGTGTTCTTTATTCCACTTTCTATAAAGCCAAGTACCTTCATTTTTTTTGATATTTGAATCTAGGTTTGAAAGTAAAAATGGTTTAACTGATGTATGGAAATTATTTTTGAAACTATTTAGCTCTGATTCCAGAAAAATATTTTTATCTCTTGGAAAAGTAGAATTTGATTGCTGCGAATATGAGAATGAAAAAGATACAATAACAAATAATAATATGAATATCTTACTTCTCACTTTTCTTGTTTCTGTTCTGAATTACAATAAAAGGTACAGCTATAATTCCTAAAACAATTATTGATAATATAAAAATAGAAAGCCCTAAACTCATATCAATCATAAAATAAGATATAAAAACAATAAACACACTAAAAATATAGAGTAAAATAGAAGATTTTTTATGACTAAATCCTAAATCTAACAAAGCATGGTGTATATGGTTTCTGTCTGGGTGCAGAGGGTGGTAACCCGATAAAACTCTGATAAAAAATACTCTAAAAGTATCATATAAAGGAATAGATAAAAGAGATATCGCTATAAATGGACCCTTCTGAGTGTAAAAATGATCTGTAGGTATATTAATTCCATTATTTATCACTCTAATAGCTAAAACTGATAAAATCAAACCAATTACTAATGACCCTGTATCTCCCATAAAAATACTTGCTGGATGAAAATTATATCTGAGAAAAGCTAAAAGGGATCCTACTAAAGTAAATGATATAATAGCCATTTGTATATCATTGTTTAATAAGAATATTACACCGAAAGCAAAAGAGGATACAACACCAATTCCTCCAGCCAAACCATCAATCCCATCAATTAAATTATAGGAATTAGTTACTACAATAAAAACAAAAATAGTGAACAATACCCCTATCCAATCTGGGAGATCATTTACTCCAAATAAATTATGCATGCTATGTATTTGCAACCCCCCAAGATATATTAGAACCAAAACAGAAGAAATTTGGCCAACTAACTTTCTTAATGGCGATAATGATAATAAATCGTCTATAACACCAATAAAAAACACAATAATTAAACTTACTAATATAAATTGAATTTCTTCTAAATCCGACCAAAATATTAATGAAAATAATAGCCCTGCAAAAATAGCTATTCCTCCAAAAATTGGAATTTTACCTTCATGAGAATCTCGATTTCCAATGCTAGCAAATAGTCTGCTTTTTTTAGAAAAGTGAATAATTTTAGGAATAGCTAAAAATGTTATAACAAAAGAAGTAACCAAAGGAGAAAATACATTAAAAATATATTCCATAACCTTAACTTTTTAAATTAGTTTTAAGTGCTTTTAAATCAGACTCTACCATAATCTTACACATATCTTTTAACTCAGTCATAGGGACCCAAGCTAAGTTTTTTTCTGCTTTCGAATAATCTCCTATTAAGGCGTCAACCTCCGCAAGTCTAAAATAATCTTTATTTACTTTTACTATTGTTCTTCCTGACTTTTTATCAATTCCTTTTTCAGTAATTCCACTTCCCTCCCATTTCACATCAATTCCAACAACATTAAATGCATATTCTGCAAATTGTCTTACTGTAAAAGCTTTATTAGTAGCCAAAACAAAAGTGTCTGGGGTGTCATGTTGCATCATTTTATACATTCCATCAACATATTCGGGGGCATATCCCCAATCTCTACTTGCGTCCAGATTTCCTAATTCAATAAAATCTTGTAATCCCTCAGAAATTCTAACTACTCCATCAGAAATTTTTCGTGTAACAAACTCTAATCCTCTTAAGGGAGATTCATGATTAAATAAAATACCACTACAAGCAAAAATTCCATAGGATTCTCTGTAATTTGTTACCATCCAATGTGCATACAACTTAGAAATACCATATGGACTTCTGGGATAAAAAGGTGTAGTTTCCTTTTGAGGAACTTCTTGTACTTTTCCATATAGTTCAGAAGTAGAAGCTTGATAGAATTTAATATTCTTATTTACAATCCGAATAGCTTCCAATATATGAGTAACTCCAATACCTGTAATCATTGATGTAGCTAAAGGTTGATCAAAAGAAACATGAACAAAACTTTGGGCTGCCAGATTATAAATTTCATCTGGTTTTATTTCTGAAACCATTCTTATTGTACTTGCAGCATCTATTAAATCATGCTCAACAAGCACTAAATTTGGGTTGTTCCTAATTCCTAAATAATCTATTCTCCAAAAATTTTGAGAGGAGGTTCTTCTATATGCACCAAAAACCTTATAACCTTTATCTAATAATAATTGCGATAAATAAGCCCCATCCTGACCGGTAATTCCTGTTATTATCGCCTTCTTCATCTGATTTTACTTATTTTAGGCTGTAAAGATAAAGATATTTATTTAATCTGATAGAAATTTATTAGCCCACATACTTAAGGTATATTCAGGTGAAACTTGAACTGAATCTACATTGACATTTTTAGCTGCTAATATATCAGTATCAGAATCTCCTATTAAAATAGATCTTTCAAAATCTATCTCTGGAAAATCTGACTTTGCTTGGAGTAACATTCCTGGTTGTGGTTTTCTACAATTACATCTTTCTTCTTCCAGATGAGGACAGAAATATATCTTATCAATTCTACCTCCAAAATTTTCAATTTTAACTTTCATTTTATCATGAAGATTTAATAAATCTTTGTCAGTCATTAAGCCTTTCCCAATACCCTGCTGATTTGTAACAATTAATATCCTATCAAAATAATCAGTTAATTTTGGGAAGACTTCTAACACTCCATCTATGAAGTTAAATTCACCCAAATACTGAACATAACCATCAATTTTATGATTAATCACTCCATCTCTATCTAAAAAAAGAGTTGTATATTTCTTTAAAGCCATTAAAAAAGTTCTTCTTCAATAAGTTGACAAATGATATGTCCAACTAAAATGTGTGACTCTTGAACTCTTGGAATTTCAGATGAAGGGATCTTAATCATGATATCACATAGGTTATTCATTTCTCCTCCATCTTCTCCTGTAAAACCAACCGTTGTCATTCCATTTTGGTTTGCCTTTTTAACAGCATTTACAATATTCGGTGAATTTCCTGAAGTTGAAATTCCAATAAGAATATCTTCTTCCCTACCTGCAGCTTCAATCATTCTGGAATAAATATTATCATAACCATAATCGTTTGCAACAGCAGTAACAAAAGATGAATTGACATGTAAAGCTTCAGCAAAAAGAGCTTTTCTGTCTTTATAGAATCTTCCGCTTAATTCTGCTGCAATATGCTGAGCGTCTGATGCTGAACCCCCATTTCCGCATAAAAGCATTTTTTTATCAGACTTAAATGCTTCTACACTTTTTTGTACAATTTCTTGAATGTTATTAATTAATCCTTCACTAGTTAAAACTAATTGTTTTACACTTATTGAATCTTCAATACATTTAATAATTCTATTTTTCATTTTCTTATATATTTGCTAAGATACTATAAAATTGATTTATAACTTTTCTTAGTTAATTTCCCTATTTCGTTCCAACCAAATTTAGTTTTTACAATTTCAGAAGCTTTAATTCTAACCTCCTCCATTTTAAGTTTATTCTCTAATATTTTATTTAACTTTTCTGATAAAGAAAATGCATCTTCTGATCTAAATACAAAACCAGTTTTGTCATCATCAATAACATCAATTAAAGGTGGTAAATCAGAAACTAAAACTGCTTTCTCATAACTCAGGCTCATCATTAATACTCCTGATTGGTAAATCCTTTTATATGGAAGAACAACCAAATCTGCAGAAGCATAATAATGACCTACATCTTCATGGGGTATAAATTTATTATGAATAATACAGTATTCTGACAAATTATTTTCATCAATTATTTTTTGATATACTGAAAAATCATTTTCCCATACTCTACCAGCAATAACTAAAATAACATTCGGATTTTTATCCACTACTGATGATAAAGCGTTCAGTAATACTTCAAGACCTTTCACTTTCTTAATCATCCCAAAAAATAATAACATTGTTTTATCTTTAGGGATCCCGAGTTTTTTTCTGGAAAGATCCATATCCTCTTTAATATTTAAAAACGGAACATAATTTCCATGAGGAATAATATCTAAATTAGAATTTACTTCAGTATAATGAGATTTAAAAATTTCTTTAGAAAAATTATTATGAGTTAGTATTTTATCTGCTTTTTTATAAATAAAATTAGATAATTTTTCTGAAGATTTTGAATTTTCAAAACTTACAACATCATGTATAGTATAAACAACTTTCATACCTAATATTTTAGAAAGAATAAAATCAAAAAACACTAACACATTAACATGAAACAAATGAAAATGGCATATATTAACTCCAGAAAACTTAGCGTGTATCAATGAAAATACAGACCCTATAACATATCTTAATCCTGCTAATATTTTTAATTTTCCTCCAAATATATTATTGTAAAATTGAAAGAATTTAACTCCATCATAGTCTGGGTCTTCTGTAACATTATTTGTATAAATTCTAATATCTACACCATTTTCTGAAAGACCTTTTGCTTGTCCAAACAGATAAAAATGATGAGAACTTCCGTGAGACCCTAAAGAATCTATAATTGCAATTTTCTCTTTCATATTACATTCTTAAACCTTCAAAATACGATTTCATAATAAGTTTCCAAGTATTAAAATCTGTCCGGAGATTTTTATTTGTAAGTATTCTTAAATTATTTTTAAAAAATAAAAAAACAATGAAAAAGTAAGCGTAAACACTGCCAATTTTCTTTAAAAAATAAATATGATTTCTGGTGTTTTGCATTATAAAGAAATCACCTCTGTATTCTTTTTTATTTTCTTTTTCTACAGACTTTGTTAAACTCCCAACCTTATGATAAAATTTTACATCCGAAAAATAATACATTTTATGGTTTTTGTTTTTCAAAACTCTATAAGAAAAATCAGTATCATCAAAATAAACAAAGTATTTTTCATCCATAAAACCAACATCCTCAAAGACCTCTTTTTTTATAAGCAAACAACAAGTAGGAGCATACTCAACAGAATAAATTCCATCAAATTGACCTTCATCTTTCTGTTTAATTCCTTTATGAATTGGTAGATAACCTTTTCTTTTTACAAATGTACTTCCTGCATACCAAATATGATCAGGATTATCAAAATACATCATTTTTGGAACGACCAAAGAACAATCATTCTCTTTCTGAACCTTTAACATCTTATCTAGTAGAGTAGATTCAAATTCCACATCATTATTAACAATTAAAACCTGAGTACATTCATCTTTAATGGATAACTTAATACCTTGATTATTTGCCTCTGCAACTCCAAAATTTTTAGAATTTTTAACAACTTTTATTCTTTCGTCAGTATAAGAATCAACAATCTTTAAAGTATCATCATTAGATTTGTTATCAATAATATATATAACAAACTTTTGAAAAGTTTGATTTAAAGTAGAGTCTAAAAAACCTTTAATTACATCTGCAGAATTATATGTTATAGTAACTAATCCTATTTTTTCCATTCGGATAAATTTATTGATAATAATTCTTCTAGATTACATATATCTTCTTGATAATATTCTGTAAAAATTTTACGACTTTTTGTAGTTATTCTCGGTTTATTTCCTTTTATAAATAAAGTGGATCTAATAAATCTTACCATGGAAGATGGAAAAAAGAATAATAGTAATTTTCTTAACCAAACTACTGAATAAATTTTTCTAATTATCTTGTTTTTTGGCATAGTAAAACTATTATGTACGGATTCAAAATTCACTTTATAATCTGAATCAACACCAATAAATTTAAAAACCTTTTGAACCTCTTTTTCAGCATCTTTTTTAAAATCAGAATACCAAATTATATGAACATTTTCTTTGCTAAACTCATCAAAATATCGTTTAACTTGCGAATAATAGTTCCCTAATAAAAAATATTGCTGAAATTTCAATCCTTCTTTTTTGTTAAATACATTTTCAAATCTATCTGAAATCAATCCTAATCTAAAGTCCATAAGATAATGAGAGAAAGCCCTATCAACAGGATTTCTTAGCATAATTATGATTTTAGCATCAGTATTATATTCTTTTATTCTTTTAGGTACTTCTGGATAAAACAAATAAGAAACAGAAGATTCTCCAAATATTTTCGCGTCTTCTTTTTCTTGGAAGAGATTATGATATTTTTGAGATGTATTTATTCTAGAAGTTCCATAATAAAGCCCTTGATCCACAATTTCTTTATCAGAAAAAAAATCTGGTTCCTTCACAGAGCTCATTAGAATCTCTGGGTGTTCATTCAGATAATAATGTAATGAAGTAGTACCAGCTTTTGGAGCTCCAACTATAAAAGTTCCAACTTTCATAAATCTAAAATTTGTTTTGTATTAATCAATGATTTTTTTTTCTATTTGTAATCTTCCTTCTTCATCAGGAAAATTAAATAAATCTTCACTTAAATATTTTGTCACATAAACTGAGTCTGTCCCTATATTCTCAGAAAAAACAAATTCATTTAACTTCCAATTAATATCAAAAGTAATTTTTAAATTATTTGTAGAATCAAAACAATAATAAGTAAAAACATCATTCTTTACTTCTTTCTCAATTCTTGCGATATTATTTTCAAATATTTTACTAAGAAAAGTTAATGGATAATAGGTTGAATGAATTTCGAATCCATCCTTAACCCCTTTAAAAACTGAACCTGAAACATCCCTACCTGCTAGATTATGATAGGTAGCGATACTAATGTCTTGTAGATGAGGATTAGATAATAACTCTAATAAATATTGAGAAACAAATAAGGACTGAAGAAGAGTATTTCCTGTTGTTTTGCTCATTTGTAAATTCCATTCTGTAACCCAAATTTCTTTTTCAAATATTTCATTGTATTTTATTATTTCTTTTACAAATCCTGTAGAAAAATAAGTTTTAATTCTTTTTTTATATAAATCAAACTGTGCCTTTTTTGTTGAACTAACCTTATCTTCTCTTGTCATTACTCCATAATCATCATCTCCATCAATAACCTTAAGATATGAATGGTGAATTATTGCATCATAAAAAGTCTCTTCTGAAAGTTTCTGATTCCAATTTAATAATCTCCTTGGCATACTGTATTTAATAGGAGCTGCAACTACTCCTACTTTTATCTCAGGATATTCCTTTTTTATTATATCTGAATATTTCTGAGCAAGTTGAATGTAATCATCAACTGAATTTATGTACTTCTTATACGCTCTGTTTGAAAGTTCTACTCCTAACTCAACTCCTAATATTTCAATATCTTCTGATTTGAATCTTTTAATCATATTAATAATATCATCATCTTCTGAAGAGATAATATTCGCAACTAAAACAACTTTTGAGTTATTTTGTTTTGCTAATAAAATAAAATCTTCTATATAATTGTGATTATGATTTCTTTTCTTTTGCTCCTTGATCAGTCCACTGTATCTTTTTGTGAATTTTGGAACATTCCAATCAGAAATCTCACTTATATCAAAACCATAAGCCTTCTCATCATAATGATAGAAATTACTTATAGTCCCTCCCGGGAACCTTAATACATTTGGTTTTATTTTCTGAACTTTATTTGTAAAAGAAGTGTCGTTTACATCACAATACGTAAAAGTATTAGAAGTATTAAATCCAAACAAATTAGAATTTATCTGACTAAATGAAAAAAGATTACAACAAACAAAGAGTAAAGTTATTAGAGTTCTGAATATCATCTCATTAATCCTTTTTGTTTCAGCTCCTGAATTGATTTCTCATACTTATCTTCTTTTACTTCTTGTGTTTTAACCCACTTTATAAATTCGGAAATTCCTTCCTGAAAATTATATTTTGGAGTAAATCCTAATAAAGATTTTATTTTTGACAAATCTGCATAATTATGTCTTATATCTCCTAACCTAAACTTCCCATTTATTGATATTTTGATATCTGAATCATAAGATCCTTTAAGAGATTCCGCAACTTCCTTGACTGTTGTTGCAATACCAGAGCCTACATTAAATACCTTACCATTAGCTTCATTCTTTTCAATTCCTAATATAGTTGCATCTACAACATCATCAATATAAACAAAGTCTCTGCTTTCCAAACCATCCTCATATATATCTAAATCATTTCCATTTAATATTCGTGTAGAAAAAATGGAAAAAATACCTGTATAAGGGTTGGATAAAGATTGTCCGGGACCATATACATTTTGGTATCTGAATGCAACCGATGGAATATTTAAAGCCTCTCCTATTAACATTACCATTTGCTCTTGTTGTTGCTTGTTTATTCCGTAAATAGATGAAGGATGTATCTTAGAATTTTCATCTGTTGAGGATAATATTAATTCTTTATTACAAATATTGCATTTCGGATTAAATTCACCTTTATTCATGTCAGAATCATTTCTTTGTGTTGGGTAAGTTTCTCCATGATTTTCACAAATATATTTTCCTTCTCCGTAAATCGCTCGTGATGACGCCACAATCATTTTTTTAATGGAATGAGTAGTATTAGCTAATAATTCAAGCATATGCGCAGTACCCATAATATTTACATCATTATATTTCTCAACTTCATACATTGACTGTCCCGTTCCTGTTTCCGCAGCTAAATGCACAATTATTTCCTGTTCTTTTATTGATGTTTTCCAATCTTCTTTATTTCTTACATCTCCCTTAATGAAAATGCATTTGTCTTTTATTTTCTTAAAAAGATCTGATTCTCCATTGCCATGAATTTGAGGAGATAAATTATCTAAAACAGTAACTTTATATCCTTTATCGAACAATTTTTCGCATAATCTACTTCCTATAAAGCCAGCTCCTCCTGTTATTAAAATGTTTTTCATTATATATATTTTTCTATTTTGTAAATCTACTAAAAATTGACATCATTCCTGACACAATAAGAATTAGAAAAAAAGGTCGTAAAAGAAATGGCTCCGAAAAAACAGAAATAAGAATTATTGTCATGAAAATTCCTTTTCTATAGGTGAATAATTTTTGTTTTAATAAACAATAAAACAAAAAGAATGAGACGGGAAATCCCATCGCAGCCATTAAATAGGTTAAGGAATTTGAACTTCCTTTCTCTGTAAACTCAGCTTGTCTTTCATAGCCTGTTGACTCTTCAATTATTTTTCCAAAATCATCTTCCATTTGAAATTCTGATCTATATCTCTGAAAATGTTCTCTATCTAATCCTACTCCAGTAACAGGATTCTTTATAGCTATAGCTGTTGGCTGTATCAAATCTAAATATCTCTTTTGAAATGAGGAAGATTTCTCTCCTTCCACTTTTTGTTCTATATTTGTTTTTGCTACATAATAAAATGGAAAAGATAAACTAATTGCTAGTATCACCAATATAGGGTTCTTTTTAATAGAAGATTTGAAAATAAAAAATAGAATCATCATCATTATTAAAATTCCTGTAGTTGAATATGTCGTAAATATTGCGAATACAATTAATGATATAATCAATTTATTTCTTTTAAAAACACACCCCTCTAAATAAAGTAATAGGTTTAAAAATGTCTGAAGAACTCCAGGCTCCCAAAACCATCCTTGGTTTCTTACTAACTCTAAACCGAAAAAATTAAAAGCATGCTTTTCAGGCTCATAAAAAAATAAATAATTAAAAGTTGAAACATTATGAGTTTCAGAAATCAATGGGGTTAATGAATTTTGTACCGCAAAATATGCAAAGAAATTAAGTAGTGAGTGATACATTACTATCTTAAGTATAAATCGTATTGTTCGTAAAAAATATTTATCATCTCTATTATTTTTTAGATGAGTTATTATAACTACACAACTTGTTACATTTAATAGTATAAATCCGTATTGAAGAACTTTTTGACTAGAAGGAACGGTAAAAAAGTTAAGTATAACCAAGAAAGACATACAACATAAAGTAAAAAAAGAAGAATTAAAAATGGATTTTTTAATCTTTCTCCCCATGAAGATTAAAATAAACAAAGAAAGTATCAACAAAAATACTGAGAGGGGGTTTCTGTTATAAACAAAAAGCAAACCTCCTCCACTAAATACCAATAAGAACATAAGTATTTTGTCAAATAATTTATGAGTTTGAGTCAATCTCATTTCCAATTCATTTTCTTGTTAGATAAATTCTCAAACTTTACAACGCTTGACTGAAAATACTTATTATATAATTCCGACTTTAATTCTAATGTTATTTTTTCTGCTTTAGACTCCTTTATATTCAATCTCTGTATTCTGTTTCTGATAATTTGTCGTAATTGAACAGAAGGAATCATGAATTTAAGTATTGATCTCCACCAAGCTTTCTTGTTCATTAATCTTGATAAGAACTTTGATTTTGCCTTACTTGCTGGATTGCTTTTTAAATCTGTTTTTAGTTTAACATCATTTTTAATCTGAAGAAAATTCAAAACCTTTTGAATAGTTTGATCTCTTTTTTCTATAAATTCCTCATCAAAGTGGATAAAAAGAAAATTTTCAAGACTATAATATTTTAAATATCTTTCTAACATATCTCCATATTGACCTTGCAAACTATATGAATTTCTTAAATAAGACAAATAATCTCCTTCTTTTTCAAAGGTTTGAAGTCTCCCCTTCTCGGAAATTAAGGAGTCAATAAAAGATAGGTTTTCATGTTCGTCTCGGATGGAATGAAGATAATGAGAGTAAGCTCTATCAACAGGATTTCTAAGAATTACAACAAATTTTACTTTACCTCCTAAAGATTCAAAAATTCTTTTTGGAGATTCTTTATCAAAGAGATAAGAAGGAGTAAAGTCAGCTACTATTTTTTGATTTGCATTCTTAAAATAATTTTTTTCGTACCATCTAATTCCATTTTTGTAATTTTCTGGAATATCAAAAAAGTGAGGTTCCTTAAAAGAAGGGATATATACATCAGGATGCTGACGCAAAATATCATAAAGAGTAGTTGTACCACTCTTTGCTGCTCCTAAACACATGAAATTTGGCAAACTCATTCTACCCAAAAATTTAAATTTCTATTCAATAACTCTGAGAGTTTTTTTACATCAGTTTTATAAAACTCATTCATCATTATTCTTTCTTCTTCAGTCATTTGTTGCACTTCAACAGTATTATTTTCCTGTATTCTTTTTCTTATAGATTTCCTTAACCCTTTAAATGGAATTAACATTCTTACTGCAGTTTTTATAGGATTTTTCTTCATCATAAGTTTCTTCAACTTTTCATTCTCCCATTGCCACCCTCCTACCATATGTCTTTTGTCAGAATCTATTTCAATATTTTCAACCTCTAAGAAATCAAATACTTTATTCATCTCTGATTTGAAATCAGATTTATAATCATCATAAATAATTATATGCAGATTATCTTTAAATTCATTTAAATACGATTGTACCTGATTATAGTACAATCCTAATTCTTGATATCTTGAAGAGGGTGTCATATCCTTCTGATTAAAGTATCGTTCTTCTGACAATTTCCAAGCTTCTGTAAAATCTTGAATATTCTCTTTTATATTATATCTTTTTACATGATTGAAACCAGAATACGCTCTTTCTACAGGATTTCTTAACATGATAATTATCTTAGTGTTTTCTAAGTAATTGTTTTTAATCTTAGGAATTACAATTTCAGGATACATCAAATACATGACGGAAGATTCTCCTCTATATTTTTTATCTCCCCCTTCAAAAAATAAATCTTCATATTCTGATTCTTCAGTAACTCCAACAGGAATTCTATCAACTCCAATTTCCTTATTTATTAAAAAATGAGGCTCTTTCGGATTGCACATAAAAATATTAGGATGCTGATTTAAGTAATTATGAAGTGATGTTGTTCCACTTTTTGCAGCTCCTACTATAAACAGATTTGGTTTGCCCATTATTTTGTCCAATGCGTTAAATCTCTATTTAATAAATCTGATAATTTCCTTACATCCTCTCTAAAAAAATCATTTAACATGATTCTTGTCTGATCTTTCATTGGGGTTACTTTGTTTGTAGATGCAGTTACAAGATTATTTCTTAACCCTTTTCTTAACCTTCTTGGGATAATTCTTTTAATGACAGATTTAATTGGATTTTCTTTCATAAAAAGGTATTTTACCTTATCATTTTTCCAACTTTTCCCTCCAACATTATGTCTTGTTACATAATCAATATTTGTATTATCTGAAATTCCCAAAAACTGATATGTTTTTTTTATCTCATTTTCTGTATTATCCCTAAAATCATCATAAATAATAACGTGAACATTTGAAAAATTTTCTTGATAGGACTTTACCATTTCATGATACAGTCCCATGTCTTTATACATAACCATAGGGGTTAAATTTCCCTCTCTTTCAAGTCTGCCATCTTCCATTTCTAATGACTCTTCAAATGAGTTTTGTTCTTTAAATCCTCTGGAAACATGTTGAAATGCAGAGTACGCTCTGTCAGTAGGATTTCTTAACATGATAATTATCTTTACATCATTTCCTAATTTCTCCTTTATATTTTTGATCGCATCTTTATAATAATAAAGATATAAAACAGTAGACTCACCAATTGCCTTTTCATCTATTACATCATTAAAAAGACTCTTATATTCCTCCCAGGTCCATACTCCATTGTGCAACCTATGTTTTACCAAATCTTTAATTAAAAATCTAGGCTCCTTAACTTTCATTCCTTCAGAATTATATGACGGCATAAACACTTCTAGATGCTGATTTAGATAATTATGCAAAGAAGAAGTTCCGCTTTTTGCAGCCCCTACAATCAGAAAATTTGGTAATTTATTTTTCATCTTTTAATAAATGGTATGTAAAATGTATAGAATCCGAATTTCTTTTTAACGACAAAAACCATGCTTAGGTTCCAAATAATTAAGCTAGACATAGAAGCAAAAGCAGCTCCATTAATCCCAACAATATTTAAAGACGCTAAAGGACTAGTTTCCGGTATAAGAATTAAATTTAAAGTTATATTTAGTATTGCCCCAATAAATAATATTTTAGCATAAATATTCTGATTTCCTGTCATTTGTAATATGTTTCCAACAGAACCTGAAAAGGAACTTATTAATCTTCCGCAAGATAAGAATATAAATGCAGTTACCCCAATTTTAAATTCCTCCCCGAACAATCCTAATAAGAATTCAGGGAAAATAAAGAAAATTACAACAAGCGGTACAGAGGTCCAAAAAATCATCTTAGTGGATTGATGTACTACCTTTTTCAGTCCTTCCATATCATTTTTACCAAACATTTCGGCAAATTTTGGGGAAGCAATACTATTTATTGACATCAGTGCAACAGCCGCAAACATTGAAAGTTTAAAGGCAGTGTGATAAATCCCTACATCTTCTGAAGTTGTCATATTACCCAACATAAGTTTATCAGTCCAAGCCATAATAAACTGCACTGATTGAGCAAACATTAAAGGAATAGATATTTTTAATATATTGGAATAACTTCTGACTTCTTTCTCAGCACTTTGTTTGCCATCTGATCTGTTTTTAACCCAATATCTGAAAGATAAGAAGGACAAAAAGGAAACTATAGAAACACTAACAAGGTATGCGTATATCGGGACTTCATCATCTGTTGTAAATTGGTAGATTATTACAATTAAAATTACTGAAAAAAGCGCTTGAGACATTCTGTAAAAAAAGGAGAATTCTGCTATTCTTTTCAGTCCTCTTAAACTCTGATAATGCAACATGAAAAATGCCATTGGCATTACAAAAAATGCATTCAACTGAATGTATCTATCATTTACATTAATTAAGTCTGCAATTGGCTCTGATAAAAAATACATCATTAAAGAAGCTACAACTGATGTAAAAGACAAAATAGTAACAACTTGTTTTCTGAAATGAAATATACTTGTCCATTTTTCTTGTGAAGCAAAAGAAGCTATAAAACGAATGGAGGTTGTGTCCAGCCCTAATTTAGCAAGGAGAGTAAATAATCTTAAAACAGTAATAGCTAAAACATAATCACCTAGTCCTTTAGCTCCGAATAAATTAGCAATCACTAAAGTGAGAAGATACCCTACAGCTAACCCTCCGAACCTTAAAAAAAATGATATTCCTCCTCCTTTTACTAATTCTGAGAAGTCTTTATCTTTTAGTGATTTTTTTATCTTAGTTTTCATTGGTTTATTTTACCAAAAACCAAGGGTTTAAAAGATTTTCTTTATTGTACTCTACTGCTTGGTCTGAATTATATTGCAAAACCTGGAAACCTGCCATTCTGCAAATTGCATCTCCAGCTCCTGTGTCCCATTCCATTGTTGGTGCATATCTTGGGTAAGCATCTGCTTTTCCTTCAGCAACCATGCAAAGTTTTAAAGAAGAACCAACTGCCATCACCTCAACATTTCCATGTTCTTTCTTTTTCTCTGCAAAGAACTTTTCTGTTTCTGCGGACATATGAGAACGAGATCCAACAATTACATAATTATCTCTTCTGTTATTTTTAGGTAATTTGTCTGATTTTGAAATTAAATCTTCTAAATCTGAAATTTCTTCATTTATGGATATTTTATAAGAACCCATTCCATCTAATGCGAAATATAATTCCTCTTTTACAGGTACGTAAACAACCCCCATAATAGGATTTCTATCATGAATCATTGCTATATTTACTGTAAATTCTCCATTTCTTTTGATGAATTCTTTGGTTCCATCTAATGGATCAACTAACCAAGAGTATTCCCATTCTTTCCTCTCATCATAAGAGATCTTTGCTCCTTCCTCACTCAAAATAGGAACTTCCGTATTTATCAGAAAACTTTCTATTACTTCATTACAATTTTTATCCGCTAAAGTTAATGGAGATTTATCATCTTTGTGTTCTACCGCAAATTCGGAAGCATAAACTTCCATTATTGCATGACCTCCTTTAATAGATGCATTAATCGCTGTTTTTAATAATTCTTTAAAATTCATTTTACTCGTTTTCTGGTTTTTTATTTTTTTAAATATATGTTTAATGCTTTTGATGTACCAACTCTAGTAGCTCCTGCTTCTAAAATTCTCTCAAATTCTTTGAAATCAGAAACCCCTCCGGAAGCTTTGATAGGAAGATTCCCAGACACACTTTTCATCAACTTTACATCACTTACTGTAGCTCCGAACCCTCCATAATACCCGGTAGATGTTTTTATAAATACATTATCCTCAAGTCCTGGAAAATTCTCTGTTACAATTTTAGAAATTCTTTTTGTAATTGATCTTATCTCATCTTTTGATAAGGCTCCAGTTTCAATAATCCACTTTACTGTTTTATTGTTATCTAGTCCAATTTTTGTTCCTTCAAAAATATCAACATCAAATTTGTCAAAGATACATTGTTTAAATAAGTTATAATCACACACAAAATCTAAATCATCAGCCCCAAGAGTAATCACTTCATTAGCTTCCTTGATTTTTTGTTCTGTTGTTCCATTTCCAAAAGGAAAATCAATAACAGTACCTACTAAAACTTCTGAATTAGATTCTGAGATCATCTGTTTTGCTAATGAAACATACTTTGGTCTGATCATTACTAATTTAAAATTATTCTGTATCGACTCCTTAATTACATGAATAACATTTTTCTTGTTTTCTTCTTCTGAAACATTAGATTGCTCGGCAGTTTTTAAGTAAGTTGAATCTAAATAATCTTCTATCTTCATCCCTTAGAATTTCTCACAAATCTACTAAAATTATATCATTAATGTAAAGAATTCTAATTCAGATATTTTTCATAAATTTGCCGACTTAAATATGAAAGAGGAAAAAGAAAATATTTTTACCATTTTTGATGACATCCTTCAGAGGGAAGACAAAGAAGAGTTATTAAATCAAAAGTCAAAAGTTATTTGGATGACAGGACTTTCTGGTTCTGGGAAAACAACTGTAGCTAAAGGAGTAGAAAGATATTTACATTCTCAAGGGATATTAAATCAGCTTTTGGATGGAGATAATATCAGAGTAGGAATTAGTAATAACTTATCTTTTTCATCAGACGATAGAGTAGAAAATATTAGAAGAATTGCTGAAGTATCAAAACTTTTTCTGAATTGTGGAGTAGTAACATTAAACTGTTTTATAAGCCCAACAATTGAAATACGAAATATTGCAAAAAATATAATTGGAGAAGAAAATTTTATTGAAGTATATATAAATGCCTCAGTAGAAACATGTGAAAACAGAGACATAAAAGGACTTTATAAAAAAGCAAGAAAAGGAGAAATAAAAGCTTTTACAGGAATAAGTGCACCTTTTGAAGCTCCTGAAAATCCTGAAATAGAAATAAACACATCCGAACTTTCAATAGATGAATCGGTACAGAAAATTTTGGATTATATTTTACCGATAATAAAAAACAAGTAAAAAATGAGTTCGTACAATTTAACACACTTAAAGGAACTAGAATCGGAAGCGATTTTCATTCTTAGAGAAGTGGCGGCACAGTTTGAAAAACCTGTAATGTTATTCTCTGGGGGAAAAGATTCTATTATTATGTTCCACCTTGCCAGAAAGGCATTTTATCCAGGGAAAGTTCCTTTTCCTTTAATGCATGTTGATACTGGGCACAATTTTCCTGAAACTATTGAATTTAGAGACAGATTGATGGACGAAACAGGAGAAACTTTAATCGTAAAATATGTCCAAGATTCGATTGATAATGGAACTGCAGTTGAAGAAACAGGAATCAATGCCTCCAGAAATGGATTGCAAACTGTTACTCTTTTGGAAGGACTGGAAGAAGGAAAATACGATTGCGCAATGGGTGGAGCCAGAAGAGATGAAGAAAAGGCAAGAGCTAAAGAAAGATTTTTTTCTCATAGAGATGAATTTGGACAATGGGACCCGAAAAATCAAAGACCTGAACTTTGGAACCTTTTTAACGGAAGAAAGAAAATGGGGGAGCACTTCAGAATATTTCCAATTTCTAACTGGACTGAAATGGATGTTTGGCAATATATTTTACACGAAAAAATTGAATTGCCTTCTTTATATTTCTCTCACAAAAGAGAAATAGTCAATAGAGATGGTGTGCTTTTAGGAAAATGTGATTACATCCAATTGAAGGATAATGAAGTTTGGGAGGAAAGAACCATAAGATGTAGAACTATTGGAGATATGACCTGTACAGGTGTTGCAGAATCGGATGCCGGAACTTTAGAAGAAATTATTGAAGAAGTTGCATCAACAAGAGTTACTGAAAGAGGTGGTAGAGCAGATGATAAAAGATCGGAAGCAGCCATGGAAGACAGAAAAAAAGAAGGTTATTTTTAAAAAACGAAAATTATGAGCGAAACGATAGGATATTTAGATATGGAGCTTTTACGATTCACAACTGCAGGAAGTGTAGATGACGGGAAAAGTACTTTGATTGGAAGGTTACTTTTCGATAGTAAATCAATCTTTGAAGATCAAATGGAATTATTGGAAGAAACAAGTAAACAAAGAGGTGAAGAAGGTGTAAATCTTGCGCTATTAACTGATGGATTAAGATCAGAGAGAGAGCAAGGAATTACTATTGATGTTGCCTACAGATACTTTGCTACTCCAAAAAGAAAATTCATTATTGCAGATACTCCAGGACATATTCAATACACAAGAAATATGGTTACAGGAGCATCAACAGCAAACTTAGCATTACTTTTAGTAGATGCAAGACATGGTGTAATTGAACAAACTAAAAGACATGCATTTATTGCATCCCTTTTACAAATACCACATATTGCAGTTTGTGTGAATAAGATGGATTTAGTGGACTACAGTAAAGAAGCTTTTGATAAAATAAAAAAAGATTTTGAAAATTTTGCAACAAAATTAGAGATTAAAGATGTTCGTTTTATTCCTATTTCAGCACTGAATGGAGATAATGTTGTGGATAGATCTGAAAATATGGATTGGTATGATGGGTCAACTTTAATGCATCTTTTAGAAAATATTCATATTGGATCCGATCAAAACCATGTAGATTGTAGGTTCCCTGTGCAATATGTAGTTCGTCCTCAATCAGCAGAACATCCAGATTATAGAGGATATGCTGGGAGAATTGAAGGTGGAGTTTTTAAACCTGGAGATGATGTAACTATACTTCCTTCAGGATTTACTTCAAAAATTAAATCAATTGACACTTTTGATGGAGAGGTTGAAGAAGCTTTTTCACCTATGTCAGTTTGCATGACTTTAGAAGATGATATTGACATCAGTAGAGGTGACATGTTAGTGAGAGCAAACAACAAACCAACTATTGAACAAGATGTTGATCTAATGATTTGTTGGATGAATGATAAAAAAATGATTCTAAGAGGGAAATACACCATCAGACATACAAGCCAAACTGCAAGATGTATTATTAAAGAGGTAAAATACAAAATGGACATCAATACTTTACACAGAAATGAAGATGATTTAGAAATTGGATTAAATGATATCGGTAGAATTACAATCCGTACAACTAAACCTCTTTTCTTTGATAGTTACAGAAGAAACCGAAATACTGGAAGTGTTATTTTAGTAGATGAAGCAACAAATGAAACGGTTGCTGCAGGTATGATTCTCTAAAATATATCTAAGATTAGAATCTAAAAAAACCCACTTTTTCAAGTAGGTTTTTTTTATTAAAGTATATTTTAACATTATCCTAAAGTACATTTAATTGGTACAGTATATTTTACAGGGACTGGTTTTCCAATTTGTTTACCTGGAGAGAATTCTGGGAGTTTTTCTACAACATCAATTGCAGCTTTATCGACATGTTTGTCAAGTCCTTTAAGAACTTTTATTCTACCTACCTTACCGCTTTTCTCAACAACAAACTCTAAGATTACTCTACCTTCTACTCCATTTGCTTTTGCAATTTCTGGATATTTAAAATTACGAGCAATAAACTTCATTATTTCAGTTTGAGTACAAGCCTCATCCTCACAATCACCAAGCATTGGCATTTGCTCTACCGAAATAAATGGCTCTGAAAATTCTTCCTCTTCAAATTCCATCATTTCATCCTGATCTGTTTCTGCATCTTCAACATCAAGTTCAGTTTCTAATTCTTCTTCATTTTCTTTAATTTCAATTTCTTCAGGAGCTTCTGGCGGAGCTTCCGGAGGTGGAGGTGGCTTAACCTCATCTGGTCTTGTAATTTCAATGTCCTCCTCATCAAGTTCTGCCATGTCTACATCACCAAAATCACCTATTTTAAGTGCATCATATGATTTGTACTCATAAGCAGCAATCGCTAAGAGTAAAGATATTATTAATCCAATCTGAAGGAAAATACCTTTCTTGTTTTCTAAATCTGCTTTTGGGTTCTTTTTTAATTCCATAGTTTATGATATAAGATTTCTGTATTGTTCAGCTGATAATAAAGCATCTAATTCAGAAGTGTCTGAAATATTAACTTTAATAATCCAACCTTTATTATACGGGTCTGTATTTATATTTTCTGGAGAGTCCTCTAAATCTTCATTAAATTCTAATACCTCAGCTGAAATAGGCATAAATAAATCTGAAACTGTTTTTACTGCTTCAATAGTTCCAAACACCTCTTCATTATCTAATTCTTCTCCTTCAGTATCAATATCTATAAAAACTATATCACCAAGTTCTCCTTGAGCAAAATCAGTAATACCAATTGTAGCTATGTTGCCATCAACTTTTACCCATTCATGGTCCTTTGTATATTTTAAATTATCTGGAATATTCATTTTAAATTTTTTACAAAAATACACTTTTACCTCAGTTATCAAAATTATCCGGCTAAAGTAAATCTTAAACTAAATCCTGCGTTAGTTATTGCTCCCGGAAAGCTAGTGAAAATGAAAGGATTTGTTATTACTTTATCGTAGAACATTTTTAGGTTTAATCTTGAATTTACAACATAATCTGCTGAAAATTTAATACTTATTGTTTGTTGTCCCATTGTTATTTGCTCTTCATCTTCAACAATTTTACGGATTACAGTTTTATTGTTTCTAACATTAAAATCTAGTTTTAAGTCTAAATCAGAAGAAATTTTCTTCCCTCTTCCTCCGGATCTGAATTTAAATTCTAAATCTTTTATTCTGTAACCAGTACCTATAATATATTCCGAGCCATTTATTTCGGTAAGCTGATTGTTTGCAAGAGAGAGATTTAAGGTTCGATTTTTCTTAATCTCTAACTTTGTGATTAATGAATTTTTCCAAGTCATATCTAACTTAATTAAAGGAGAAAATTGTTCATTTATTGTAACCTGACCAATCTCGTACATAGAAAAGAAATTTCCATTATTAGGATTTATAGTTGAAGACCAGCCACTACCGTTATCATCATAATCCAAACTACTGATAAATGAACCTACAGAATAAGTACTTCTATAAGCATGTCCGATACTAAATGTCTGAAATTTCTTTTTAATAACTTTCAATTGCATCAAACCATCATAATTTATTCTCCAATTTGGTAATGGAATTGTTGGCATAGTATTTAATGAAGCTCCCACAGTATTTTTTCCTGAATAAGCTGCTAAAAATGCAGGAATTAAAACATCCGGAGATGTAGATCCATATCCTGTTGGAAATCCAGTTGAATCAATAATGCCGTTATAATTTGGATTTTGTGCAGCAACACTTTTAGCTATTTCATTTCGGTAATTTCGGAATTGCTGAAAAGTTTTTGAGGAAGAATTTTCATCATCACCTCTAAAGGCTGTTCTCCAGGAAATAAACGAAATAGAGAAGTTCCCTTGCTCAGTTGGAGAGAAACTTAAGAACATATTATCATCAGAAGACCAACGATAATATTCTTGCTCAGAAAGGGAAGTGTTTTTATTTGCAGTTAATTCAATCCTAAATTTATTAAACGGTTCCACTGTACTTCTTAAAACCAAATTAGAAGATGAATTTGTTTTATATAATGTATTTAAGGTCTCATTCTGTGTAATCCATCCATTTTGTCCAGCATAATTTCTAATATCTCTCTGAGATCCTAAAACAAAAGGAATCCCTGGGGCAAGTTCTCCCCAATTTTGTCCGAAAAATCGTGATTCTGGCATAAACCCTGGAATAAATGTACCTTGATTTTGAGTAAGATTTACAGAAATATTTTTAACCCCTAAAACAAATTTTGTAGCATACTTTAATGCTTTGTATTGATCCTTTTTCTTTTCTTCCTCTTCTTTCTTATTGTCTTCATTATTTGTTCTGGATGTTCTTCCTCTACCTCTTTGTTTTCTTCCACTTTTAGCTAAAATCTTTTTAAAATACGGAACTTTATTATAAAGTGTAGTAAGATTAATCTGTCCGTTATATTGGATATTATTAGAATTCTGGATATTATTTCCTAATTCTGATAAAGAAAGTGGAGCTGCAGTCCAATCATAATTTGCATTATATCTGGTATTTAAACTTAAAAAGTTAGTTAACGGAATCTTATTTAAAGGTAGTTGATAATTTACAGAAACATCATGATGATACATTTCTTGTCTGCCTCCCTTCCAAAAATTTTGCCATACTGTATCTCTATTTTCTCTGAAAAAGGAATAGTCTCTGTCCATTCTTCCTTCTGGTTCGTCAATACTTGCTTGGCTTCTTGCAGAAAAATCCACCTTAAATGTTCTGGTAATATCATACTTAAATTCATAACTTTTATTCCAATTAAAATACTTGTTATAAGTAGGATCAATAATCATGTAGGAATTATTTACATTCCTTAATAAAGTTTCATTATACATTCTGTCAAAATCCGAACGGAAAGAAAAAGATTTTGGCATAGTATTAAAGTTTATATCTTTAATCAACCTAGCATACGGCCCCTTACCAATTTTTAGTTTTGAGAATGGCTTAATGTTTTTTGGCCTTGTATTAAAATTATAAGTTAAAGCCCCTCTGTAAGTTTTAGTGTTATTTTTTTCTGTGTTTATATTTCTGATAAACATCTCATTTTTAGAATAAGAAACAGTAAAGTTTTCTAAATCATATATTTTTGGAGTTTTACTATCTCCATTACCTCCTTTATTCTGAGTTGATATTTTTCGAATATTTGTAAAGTTTATTGCATTCCTGCTTACATAGTCTTGGGTAATATGTTTTAAATTATCTTTTTCTGATTTAGTCCCTATTGCTTCTAATGATGTACTTAAAAGTATGTCCGGATCTAACGGATTGTATTGAGGGTTACTTATTTGTTCGGAGGAAGAAATATGCATTGGAATTTTAACTCCATACTTTTCTGGAAAAAATTTTCCTAACTCTAAATTAGAAGAAAGATCATATTGATAATCATCAGACTTCTGTCTCTCATTTACTTTCTTCTCAATAGAACCAAAACCAATAGTACTCATATTCCCGGCCATAGTAACAGTACCAAAATCTGCTAATCTGGTAGTAAATCTGGCATTTGCAGCCCAACCTCCATATTCATTAAAATCTGTTAATCTTAACTCATTAACCCAAATTTCCCCACATTTTGATAGTCCATCATCATCCGAATCTATTGAAGTCTTCTTAGGGTTTCTTACTCCAATCATTATTGTTTTAACTCTACTTAAATTCGGATTACCTACAACAATTATCTTTTTACCTCCACTTAAAAAACTAATAAAAGGAGTACTTACATCTGTAGAAGATAAGTTTCTTTGTTGCTTTGCAAGTTGAAAATCTTCAAACAAAATATCTATATTATTTTCGATTGGCCAAACTTCTGTCCTTCCGTTATCACCATGATTTGTTACTTTTAGTGGAATTTCATATTCGTAATAATTAGAAGTAAAATCAGTACCTAATCTGATAAAACAAGATAAATCTCCATCTTCTAAGTCATCTTCTTTTCCTTCCGCATGAACAAACATTTTTAATCTTTTGTATGCTCTTACATCCAAATCTGATGTTTTGTATGCTGCTCTTGCATCTCCATCCGCTAAGTCGCATATTTTTAACACTAATGATTGTTCGTTATCCTTTCTTAAAGTAGTAGTTGTGTTATCTATATTTTGTTCGATTCCTGGAGGCAAAACATAATTAACCGGAACTCTATGTCCGTTTTCCTCAATATTTACAGAAGAAACATCAAAAAGAGTTTCATCTAAAATATCATTTGGAATATACTCTCCACCTTCAGTAAGTTGTAAGTTATATCTTCTCCACTCCCCTCTAACAAGTTCTAAAGTTGCAAATCTGCAAATGATTGGCTGAGAAAAATCAGAAAGAACCATACGCATAAAACGAATAGATTTAAAATCTTGAATTCCTCCAACTACTTTTTCAGGGTTATAAACTGGCACTCTGAATTGGTACCATTTAATAAGTCTGTCATCACCATTTTTTGTAGTTATTGTAGTTTCTAAAACATCCGAAATATACGGATTAGCAACATTCATTGTTTGTGGAGAAATCCTAACTTTGTATTGAAAATAACTTTCGGACTCTCCAAGAGTATTATCTCTGTTTATATCTTCTGAATTAGGAATAGTTGTAGCAGAAGTTAAATAAGATTCTATTGATTGTTCAATAGTAGCAGAGTTCCCATCAATATTATTAAAATGTTTGTATCTCTGTAATAATGGAGTTTCTGCATTATCAAAATCTGTTCCTCTAAAATAATGATAATTATCTCCAGAAGGGTCATTTAATGCATTTTGATATGCAATAGATGTAGTACCAAGTGCGGGGTTATTAGCAATTTCTTGGACATAAACAGAATCAAAGAATAATAACTCATCCGAATCTGATAATCCATCCAAACCAACATCTTGATATTCTCTTGTTAATGGGTCGTTATCAAATGCATCTACAATGGAATATGAGGTTGGCACTCTACCCCAAACTGTAGTATCTACATCTTTAATTATATCAGATGTAGGAAGCCCATTTTCAAAACTTTTATATCCGTCCTTTAAAACATCTTCCGATACATTACCAAGTTGAATATACAAATCACCTCCATTATGATTAATATCTCCATCTTCAGAATTAAATGGATCCATCATCCAAAATTCTACAAATTCAATATTTGCAGCTTCAAAATCATTAGTTTCAATTTTCCTCATGATACCCGCCCAATTATTCTGAGGATTCATAAGCGTTCCGTCAGAATTTAATCCATTTACTGAATAATTGTAAGGCCCTCTTTCAGAAGGGTAATATGCTAAATCAAGAATTGACATATTTGTAATCTGACTACCATATTGAGGATCTTTATTAGGGAAAACTTCCTTTTCTAAAATCTCTCTGGAATAATGATAAGACTGTTGAGAAATTTGATTTCCGTTTGGTAACTGAACCTTATTATCAACACCAGGAGGAGTAATAGATGAAGTACGGAAAAATACGGAAGGGTCTATTGTATACCAAGCAAGTTTTGCTCTTTTAAAACCGAGTGTTAAATCATTATTTAGGTTTGCATTTTCAAAAATGCTTTCTTGTCCTTGCGGTATAGATGATAAATTCCAAGAACGAACATTTTTTATATCAATAGAGCTTCTACTTGCTTCAAAGTCATCAATATAAGAAGTCCCTCCTTCCCCATTATCAATTCTTCTGTGATGGCCCGGAATTAAAGTAGCGACTTCTCCGGTTGCAATTATTCTGGACTTAGCTTTTGTTTCTAAAAACGGAAGCATATCTATCATTTTAGTAATGAATGGAGATTCATTTTGATAGATTCCGTCCAAACCAATAATTGTATTTGAGATTGGCTCATCACCCGCATTAATTTTATTTACATAAGGAGCCTCTGATAGTTTTAACAAAGTACCACCAATAATAAAATCTTTATTTATTTCATAATCTGCATGAAAACCAATTAATGTTTTGTCCTGAATACCGAACATTGCATTATTTTCTAGTTTGATTTTAATTGGTACACCCGAATTCAAAATGCCTTCATCAATAATTGTAACTCTACCGAGCATGTAATCTACAGTGTAATGTTGGTTTTCTGCTAATTTTTGAGAACCAGCAGTAACAGTAACAGATCCTTCAGGAACATTCATAGCATTTAATGATATTTCCGCTCCTGATGAGGATTTATAAGACCCTTTTAACCTGAATTTATTTAACTCAGGATATTGCCTTGCTACAGTTAATGTAGAATCATATAAATAATCATAAACATATTTGTCTGCTATTGACTGATTATTAAAATTACTTCTTAAATCTGATCCGAAAGGCTCTAAAACCGGAAAAATAATTCTCCCATTTGAAGAACGAGCAGTTAAACCTTCAATGAAATCAAAAACACCATCTGAAACCTCTGCTTGTTGCTGATTCAGATTATCTAAATTTAATAATTGGATAATTGGAGTCCCGTTAATATTTCCTTCAGGAATATAGTTCGTAAGACCACCTGACTCTTCTGTATTTTCGTATAAAACATCTAATACAAATTCATTAGAACTCATTTGATAAGCCCCAAGAGCATAGATGTTTTTCATCATTAATTCCCAATTCATGAGTGAAGGTGAAAATGTTGTTCCTTTTAAAAGTTTAAGAATTAAAGCATCCGGGGCACTAGGTCCGCTTGTTGTAAATTCCCCTACCTGATAAGTCTGATTTCCAATTGTATATTGAAAAGCAACTGCTAAAACCTCATCATTATTTAATGCTTGGTTTAAAGATATATAACCTAATTGTGGGTGAATAGTAAATTCTGTAGCTTTTAGTTTTTTTGCTCTTTCTAACTTTTCGAAATCCTGACCGCCAATAAAATTAATTGCTAAATTTGATGGAGTAGAGAGTTCGTTATTTACCTGATTTACATTTCTTATCCCTGAATATTGGCTAAGCAACTTTTGATACATATCATTAGCGGCATCATTATCAGGATAAGACCCTCCATTAGTTGTTGTAAAATCTATATTTTGTAAATTATTTCCTGTTTCCCCTAAGTCCAAGAAAGAAATAATATTTCTACTATCAGTTGTTTCCCCAGTTTTATTTGTTACCCAAACTTCAACTTTTGTAATATTGATTGGAGAGTTTACAAAAGGAAGATTTTCTAATGATGTATTATAGCTTTCTTTAAAATAATGAGATAAGAAAAAGTGTTTGTTTGCCTCATAATCATCAGCATAAATATCAAATTCTGTTGTTTGTGCACCTCCAGTTACTTCTACTTCTGAGGTAGTAGATTTTTGTTGAGATAAAATACCTGTAATTGTTGTTCTTCCGAATTGAAGTTGTGTTTTAAAACCAAATAAACTTTGAGAACCAGTAATTAAAGTTCCGTTTAAAGGCAAACTTACATTTCCTACTTCAATCTTCTTTATAATCTCATCTTCAAATCCGGTATATTCCAATTTCATATCATTCTCAAAATTGAAAGTCGCTTCTGTATTAAAATTAGTTGTAAGTTTTAATTTTTCCCCAATTTTACCGATAACATTCATCTGTATCTTCTCCTGAAAATCAAATGATGTAGTTCTTCTTTGTTCTACTGTATAATTAGGATTGTCTTGTCTATTTACTCTTAAGGAGAATATTAATTCTGCAGAACCTTGGGGGCGAATATCTACTGTATTACCACCAAAAACCTTATCAAAAGTTTCCCCTCCCACATATAATTTTGGCAATCCGTATGATTGCTGAACCGTTTTTTGCTTATCAGAAGTTCTTAAATCCCAATGATCACTCATCATTTCATTTAGTTGAAAATCCAGATATTCCTGAAAAGATAATACTTTCTGAGAGAATAAATCCGTCTCCCCAATTCTTTGATAAAGAATGTAATTTCCTGAATTGATGTCATAAACAACTTTTTGCTTAAAATTATCTGGGAAATTCATAAACATTGGTCCGTACTGATTTGCTGAAAACGGATACACTAAAGTTGTATCTGTAACAGAAGTATCAGAAAAAAAAGTAAATGATTTTGCATCTTTACTAAATGAAAGTAAAATCATTATTACAAATAAAAATATATAGGAAGTTTTTCTGTTCAATTTATCTTAATTTCTTAAGCTAATGATTTTTTAACTAAGTCCTCCACCGTAATATCTCCATGATGATGTTTAAGTATATTATCCACCTTTTTATCTGCCATTTTCTTAGTAAACCCTAAAGCTAGTAAAGCAGATAACGCTTCTTGTTTAATAGTATTGTCTTGTATAAACAATAAATCTGAAGTTTCTTTTCCTTTTCCTACTTTATCTTTTAAATCAATAATAATTCTTTGTGCGGTTTTACCACCAATTCCCTTTACATTTTGGATAGCTGCAACATCTGCAGAAATAATATAATGTACTATTTCATCTGCAGAATATGTAGATAAAATTATACGAGCCGTACTAGGCCCTACTCCAGAAACAGAAATAAGTTGTCGGAATAAATCTCTTTCTTCAGAAGTAAAAAAACCATACAATGTATGAGAATCTTCCTTAACTGCAAGATGTGTAAGCAACTTACAACTCTCATGCTTAATTGCAGAATAAGTTTGTAAAGAAATGTTTAATTTATATCCAACTCCATTGCAATCAATCACAACAAATGTTGGTGTTTTTTCTATAAGTCTTCCGTTTATATGTGCTATCATTTATTTGTTATTTGAGCGTCAACAGCTGCTAAAGTAATCATATTTACTATTTCTCTTACTGTACTTCCTAGTTGTAAGATATGAACTGGTTTTTTCATTCCTCCTAAAATAGGTCTAATTGAATCAGGAGATTCTAATTCCTGTATTAATTTATAAGCAATATTTCGGGATTCCAAAGCATCTTTCTTACTTATCTTTTTTGCCATTTTATAATAAATTTAAAGAACAAACATACTGATTATATATAAAAAAACCCCCTTAGAAATAAGGAGGTTTATACTTATAATAAACAAACTATTTGTTAATAATTAGTTTTTTAATATTTACAATATCTCCATTTTCAATTAGGTTTCCAAAATAAATACCTTTATGTAAACCGCCTACATAAATTGTTTTCTCTCCACTTTCTTCTAACTGAATATTTTTTACCACATTTCCTAAAACATCTGTAATTTGCAACAATGAAATATCACTAATATTATAACTGATATTTGTATATTCAGATGTAGGGTTTGGGTAAAAAGATCCAATCTTTTCTGAAGTTGATATTTCTTCAATATCTGTTACATGTGTAGCGTCATAAGTTACAGTAAAACAAGTTCTGTCGGTAGGATCTGAATCTAAATAAAAACAATATTCCACTACACCAATTGTTGGATGTTCCCAAGGTTGATAATCCCCAACAAATTCATCATTCTTTTCTCCTGGCAATATAGTAGCTGCGTTAGTTGATACTATTGTTGATGATCCATAACATGTCCCTCCCCAACAGAAATAACTAGTAGGATTTGTTGGATGAGGAAGGTCTGATGTCCCAATAGTATCCATTAGAACCTCATTCTTTTCACAATAAACTATTACTGTATTATTGGAATTGTTTACTACTTGTAAATGAGATTCTAGAAAATAATCTGTAGAGTTACCATACACAATAGTATCTCCTGTAACTAACAAACTTTGAGCAAAGGATATGGTTGCAATCGAGAGTAATAAAATAGAAAGTAAAATCTTCTTCATAATATATATTTACGCAAATATAGTAATTATATTGCATAAATACAAATTTTACATCATCAGTACTCTTTTGGGATATAGAATATCTCACTTATCATTATTCTAACAAATTAATAACAAGATGAAATATATTTATTTATATTTGCTAACTAAATTTATAAAATCAAAATTAAAAACTATGAAAAAATTTACCTTTACAGCTTTTGTATTATTTACTTTTATTGCATCAGCTCAAACATTTGTAAGCACTTCTGTTGAAAATAAAAATATAATTCTTGAAGAATTTACTGGAATTAGTTGTGGATATTGTCCTGATGGTCATAAAATTGGTCAAGATTTACATGACGCGAATCCAAATGATGTTTTTCTTATAAACATCCATACAGGTGGATACGCTACTCCACAAGGTCCTGGAACTGATTTTAACACTTCTTTTGGATCTGCAATTGCAGGACAAAGCGGATTGTCTGGATATCCAGCAGGTACAGTTAACAGACATCAATTTACAATGACACAAGGAGGAGGTACTGCAATGAGTAGAGGAGATTGGAACTCTGCAAGTTCACAATTACTGTCTCAGGTTTCCCCTGTAAATGTTGGAATACAAGCAAGTATTGATATGGCAACAAGCACCCTTACAGTTGATGTTGAGGTATACTATACGGGTTCACAGACTGTTTCAACTAATATGTTAAATATTGCTGTAGTACAAAATGGAATACTTGGTCCGCAAAGTGGAGGATCTACCTACAATCCAACAGCTATTGATCCAGCAACAGGGCTATATACTCACAATCATATGTTAAGACATATGATGACAGGACAGTGGGGTGAATCGATTATGGATGTTACTCAAAATACTCTTTATTCGAATCAATTTACATGGACAATGCCAACAAATATTAATGGAGTAATGTTAGACCCAACAAATATTGATGTAGTAGCTTTCGTTGCGGAAGGACATCAAGAAATCTTAAATGGGACAGAGGTATCCCCAGAACTTATTTTCTCAAACAGCTATGACGCTTATTTAGTAAGTACATCTGCAGAAGATAATATCTGTAGCGATATCTCAAAAGGAATACAGGTAGAATTAAAAAATTATGGGAATCTTCCTTTGCAAACTTTAGATATCACATATGAGATTAATGGAGGGGCCCAAATTACATTTCCATGGACAGGATATTTAACTCCAGGTCTGGGAACTAATGTAACTTTACCTAATTATACATATCTTCCTTCTGGAACTAATACTCTAACTGTTACATCTTCAAACCCAAATGGCAATACAGACCAAAATAGTTCTAATGATATGACTTCTTCCACATTTACAAATCATAATGCAGGAACATGGCCAATTCTCAGTGGAGTTGCTATTGGGAATGCTACAATTGATGTAACAACAGATCAATATGCTAATGAAACTTCATGGGAGCTAATAGATGATAATGGAATAATTATTGCGTCTTCTGGTACCTTGACTAATAGTAGTTCCCAACCTACAGTCAACGTAATGTTAAATCCTGGCACTTGTTATACTTTTAATATGTACGACTCTTATGGAGACGGGATATATCCTCCAGCAGGATTTGAAGTAAAAGATTATGCTGGTAATATAATTCGCTCTAATTTTAATTTTACTACATCTGAAGATATAACTCCTTTTGAAGTAAGTGGAACTAATCCTTGCTCCTCATTATCAATTAGTCAATCATCTTCTCCTGCTACATGTACTTCATCTAATGGGTCTGCAACATGTCAAGCTACAGGTGGAACTGCTCCTTATTCCTATGTTTGGTCAAATGGACAATTAACATCCACTGCATCTAGCTTATATCCTGGATCTTATAATTTATCTGTAACAGATAATAATGGTTGTATAATATCTGATATTGTTGGAGTTGGAATGGATAATTCCAATGCTCCTGTCAACACATTTGTATCTACAAATGTGTTATGTAATGGAGATCAGACTGGATCTATAACTACAACTGTTTCTGGAGGGAATCCTGCTTATACTTATAGTTGGAGTAATGGATTGTCTACTCAAAATATTTCTAACTTATCATCAGGTCAGTACTTATGTGAAATTAATGATGCTCTAGGATGTTTCTCATATGCATTAGCGACAATTACTGAGCCTTCCGAAATCACCACTTCAATCTCATCTGTCGATCCTAGCGGAAGTGGATTATCTGATGGTTCAATTACAATAAATGTTACTGGTGGGACTTCACCATATACTTATAGTTGGAGTAATGGAGCAACTTCAGCAAATCTTAATGGACTTGCAACTGGAACTTATTCTGTAACTGTTACAGATGCAAATGGATGTGAGATGAGTGAGAGTGTTGAATTAAGTGGTACAGTATCTATTGATAATCCTATTTCAAATATATCTATTTACCCTAACCCTGTGAAAAATCTACTTAATATTGAAGGAGATTTTCAATCAGTTGAAATATATGATATATTTGGTAAATTAGTTTTATCTACAGCAAGAAACACAATTAACACTACTGATTTAGCTGATGGTATTTATATAGTAAATGTAAATACTTCAGATGTAATCATTACAAAAAGAATTACAGTAAGTAAATAAACTGTTTCGATTTTTTAAACTAGAAAAGCCCAACAAAAATGTTGGGCTTTTCTTTTATAAAATTTTTACATAAATAAAAATCAGAATATTATTACAATAAATCAGGTATAAATACTTTATATTTGTGAAATAATTAAATAAAAAAACAATGAAAAGAAATCTAATCTTATCGGTAATTACTTTATTATTATTTTCTGTTACCTCTTTTGCACAAAAAAGAAGTTTACCGAATGTAACTGTTAAAGACCTTAAAGGAAAACAAGTAAATATTCAATCTGTTGAAAATGATGGAAACCCAATTGTGATTTCTTTTTGGGCAACTTGGTGCAAACCTTGTAAAAAAGAACTAAACACTATATCTGAAGTATATGAAGATTGGCAAGATGAAACAGGAGTTAAACTTATTGCCATCTCAATAGATGATAGCCGTTCATCATCAAAAGTAAAGCCTTATGTAAATGCATCTGGTTGGGAGTATGATATTTTATTAGATACAAATAAAGAACTTTGTAGAGCATTAGGAGTTACATCAGTGCCTCACACATTTTTATTAGATGGAAAAGGAAATATTGTTTGGGAACACAGAGGATATATTGATGGGGATGAAGATGAATTACTAGAACAAATTGAACTCCTATCCAAATAAAAATATGAAAAGAATATTACTTCTTACTTTTGTATTTATTTCTTCTTTCACTCTTTATTCTCAGGATAATCCAATCGAAATACATGGTAATTTTGAGTTAAGCATGCAGTCTTATAGTGTAGATTCTACAATTGGTGCAAATGAACCAACTCCTGAAAGAATATTAAATAATGCCTATTTAAATTTACTAATTACAAAAGGAAACTTTACAGCAGGTTTAAGATATGAAAGTTATTTAAATGCACTAAAAGATTACGACCCACAATATAAAGGCAACGGAATACCTCACAGATATGCAACATATACTTCTGATGGATTAGAAGTTACAGTTGGTAATTATTACGAACAATTTGGTAGCGGAATTATTTTAAGAACCTATGAAGATAAAGGATTAGGAGTTGACAATTCATTAGATGGGATAAGGTTGAAGATGAGTCCTATTAACGGAATATACTTAAAAGGATTGATTGGGAAAAGCAGAACATACTTTGATTATTCTGAAGGGATAATTAGAGGTGCAGATGCAGAGTTTAACATCAATGAATCATTGAACCTTACTGGTAAAACTTCTTATATTTTTGGGGGGAGTTTTGTAAGTAGATTTCAGAAAGATAATAACCCTGCCTTCAACTTGCCTGAAAATGTTGCAGCTATGTCAGCTAGGTTAAATATTATGCATGGAGGATTTAATTATTTTGGTGAATTTTCTCAAAAAATAAATGACCCAATTGGTAGTTTTTCATTTGATGAAAATAATTATGCGAATGGTAAATCTATTGTAAATAATCTAACTTATTCTCAAAAGGGATTAGGAATTACTTTCGAAAGTCATTTTGTAGATCATATGGAATTCCGATCTGAAAGAGCAAAAGAGAAAGAGTTTATTATTAACTACATCCCTACTTTAAGCAAAAATCATACTTATACTTTATTATCTCTTTATCCATGTGCTACTCAACCGGAAGGTGAAGCTGGTTTTAATACAAATATCTTTTACAAAATCCCTAAAAATACTCTTTTAGGGGGGAAGTATGGAACAAAATTAAACCTAAATTTTGCCAGAACTAATAGTATTGAAGGAGGGACCTCTTACTTAAATGATAGTTCATCTCATACATCTAGACCTTTAAAGGCTATCTTTATAAAAAATGAAATATTATATTTTTCCGATTTTAATATTGAGATAAATAAGAAGATAAATAAAAAGGTAAGATTAAATCTTGTTTTAGCAAAACAAAACTATAATAAAGATATATTGGAAGGAAAAACTACTGGAGAATACGGAACTATTGGATCAAAAATAGCTATTGCAGATATTAGTTATAAAATAAAAAAAGGTCATACAATCAGAGTAGAGTTACAAGAATTATTATCTGAAGATGATGAAACTGCAGAAAAACATGGAGATGGTGATTGGCATATGATACTTGCAGAATATACAATTTCACCTAATTGGTTTTTTGCCATACAAGACATGTATAATTACGGGAATTATTATGAAGACAAACAACTTCATTATGTAAATACATCTATTGGTTATCTGAAAGGAGCAAACAGATTTGCTATTGGATACGGTAAGAAAAGAGCAGGAATTTTCTGTGTTGGTGGAGTATGCAAGGAAGTCCCTTCATCAAATGGATTTAGTTTAAACATCTCATCTAGCTTTTAAAATTATGAAAAACACAAAACATATAATTACACTTTTTATCATTACAATTATTTTTAGTTTCAACTCTTGCGATATTATTGAAGGTCCTTACATGATTGATAATGATACTACTCCTGTTGACACATCAACTTATGTAAAAAAAGTACTAATTGAAGATTTTACTGGGCATAGATGTCCTAATTGTCCGGCCGCAGCTGAAGAATTAGCCGCTTTGCAAAATTTTTATGGAGATAGAGTTATAGGAATTGCAATACATCCGCATTCCTCTTTTTCAGCTCCATCACCATTAACTTCTAGTTCTTACACCTATGATTTCAGAACTGAGTTTGGAGATGATATTGATAATTTATTTGATTTAACAACAGTAGGACTTCCAAGAGGCATGGTGAATAGAATTGGATTTGATACAGAACATCAATTAGGTAAAGATGAATGGTCTTCTGTAGTGCAAACAGAACTTGCGAAAGCTCCTGTTTTTGGAATTACTCTATCTTCTGATTTAAGTAACGGAGATGGCGCTATTAATGTAACGGTTGAAGCTCTTTCCGATTTAAATAATCAATATAATATTGTTATCTGCCTTACTGAAAACGGAATAATTGAATGGCAAAAAGACAATACAGCTACAGCTGGTGAAATGGAAGAGTATGAGCATAATCATGTATTGAGAACAATTCTAAACACAACATTTGGGGAATCCATGGGGAATTCTTTTGTTGATGGAGATATCTGGGAAAAAGATTATTCTGTTAACATTACAACTTTAGAAAATGCAAATGAAAATTATTCCCTAAACACATTATTTATGGGTAACGGAAATTGTAAAGGGTGGAATGAAGATAATATGGAAATTGTTGCTTATATTTACAACTCAAATAATTATGAAATCATACAAGTAGAAGAAATTCACTTAACAAACCATTAATATTATGAGAAAACTATTATTTACACTTTTATCTGGACTTATTGGATTTAGCTCCTATAGTCAAACAGTACATAGTATCTTAGGGGAAGATATAGCGCAAGGGGAAAGACTTCTTGAAGCTTATTTTACCCCAATGGCTGAAAGTTTTGGAGCTGGACTAAATAATGGGTGGTACAATACAGCAAAACCTCATAGTTTAGGAGGTTTTGATTTAACATTTACTTTAAATACCGTTATTATACCAAATAGTGTAGAAACGTTTAACATTAAAGAAGCTGGAGGTGATGTTTTTACTTCTAATTTAGAAGAGGCATCAACAATATTTGGAGAGAAAGATGGAACTGAAATGACTTATGATATTGGAGCTGGGACTAACAACCCTAAATTTGATATACCAGGAGGTTTTAAAACACCCGTTATCCCATTACCTATGCTACAAGCAGGAATTGGTTTGATTAAAAATACAGCAATCGATATAAGATATATGCCAATGCTGAATGTCGGAAACAACTTTAATGTAAATCTTTTTGGGATTGGATTAAAACATGATTTATTACAATGGATACCTGTAGCTGGAGATGCTATCCCTATGAGTCTTTCTTTGCAAGGGGGTTATACTACTCTTAATACAGATCTGAAAATATCTGGACAGGAAGTTTCTTTAAACACAAAGTCTACTACAATTAATTTAGTTGCTTCAAAAAGATTACTAATGGTTACTGGATATGCTGGAGTTGGGTATAATTCTTCAACAACTTCATTTACAGCTGACACTGAATTTAAATTAGGTGAAATTCAATTTGATGAAAGAATTGAAATGGGTTTTGAATCTAAAAATAACTTTAGATCAAATGTTGGGTTAAGATTAAACATTGCTTTAGTTACAATTCAAGCAGATTATACTTTCTCTGAATACCCAACATCAACACTTGGATTAGGAGTTAGCTTAAGATAAATGAGATACAAACTACTCCTTTTTCTTTTCACATTTTTTACTTTCTTTTCATTTTCTCAAAACTTTAAAGGGGGAGTAATTGGAGGAGTATCTACATCTCAAGTTTCAGGAGATAATTTAGGAGGGTTTAATAAAGCGGGTTTATATATTGGTGTATTTACAGAACTACCTATTTCAAAAATTTCAAATATAAAGTTGGAAATGAACTACATTCAAAAGGGGAGTAATAACCCAAAAATGTTAGAAAATGGTTACACTGATATTTCAACATCATATATAGAAGTGCCTATTTCTGTCAATTATTATCAGAACGAAATTACCTGTTTTGAGGTTGGAATACAAACAGCTTTTTTATTAAATTTTTCCGACAATGATCTTTCGGGGGCAATAACTAACAATCCAGATACTCCGGATTTTAATAAAATTGATTTAGGAGCTTTTATTGGGATGAATTATCATCTTACAGATAACATTCTATTAAATAGTAGAATTAGTAATTCTATTTTACCAGTGAGACCTCATGCTTCCGGAGCTATTTATCAGTTAAATAGAGGTCAGTATAATTCCGTTTTAAGTTTTACTTTACATTATATAATATGACAAATACAAAACACAAGATCATTGTAGCTGTTACAGGAGCTAGCGGATCAATTTATGCAAAAGTTTTGTTTGATAAATTAATTAAATTATCAGACCAAATAAATAGTGTTGGAGTAATTATGTCTGACAATGCAAAATATGTTTGGGAAACAGAATTAGGAAATAAAAACTATACAAAACTTCCTTTTACATTTTATACAAAGAATGATTTTACAGCTCCTTTTGCTAGTGGTTCTGCAAATTTCAAAACAATGATTGTTTGTCCTTGTTCAATGGGAACATTAGGAAGAATTGCTTCTGGTGTGTCAGATGATTTGAGTAGCAGAGCTGCAGATGTGATTTTAAAAGAAAGAAGAAAATTAATTTTAGTTGCCAGAGAAACTCCACTCAGTTTAATTCATCTAAATAATATGAAAATAATTACAGAATCTGGAGGAATTATTTGTCCTGCTACACCTTCTTTTTATAGTAATCCTTCCAGCTTTGAAGAATTAGCTTCTACAGTGATTGACAGGGTTTTAAATCTTGCAGATTTAGATAATGAATCATTTAGTTGGGGAGAAAAACAATAAATATTAGAAAGTTTTGTTAGTATAACTGATAAAACAAATAACTATGTTAGAATTCAGTAAGAAAATACTCTCAAAAGTTAGTTTCGACAGAAACTTATTTCAGAAAGAATTACAAAAAAGTGCAAGATGGATGAACAAAAGAGATATGATGCTTTTAAAAATTTGGGCACTAACTTCCTTCTCTCAATATAAAGATATTATCCTAGAAGTTTTTGATAATTTATCTTAAAACAAACTATTTTGATCGGGAGATTTTTGTCTTCCTAAATGATTAAAAGCCTTTTCAGTAGCTTGCCTCCCTCTTGGAGTTCTCATTAAATAACCTTCCTGTATCAAATAAGGTTCGTAAACCTCTTCAATTGTTCCTGCTTGCTCTCCAACAGCTGTTGCAATGGTTGTAAGCCCAACCGGACCACCTTTAAATTTATCAATAATTGCTGAAAGAATTCTATTATCCATTTCATCCAATCCATTTTCGTCAACATTTAAAGCATTTAAAGCAAATTGAGTAATTTCCTGATTGATATTACCATCACCTTTTACTTGTGCAAAATCACGAACTCTTCTTAATAAAGCGTTTGCAATTCTTGGTGTCCCCCTACTTCTTCCTGCAATTTCTAAGGCTGCATCTTTTGTAATACTTACATCTAGTATGGTAGCAGATCTGTTTACAATTTCCGAAAGTAATGATCTTTTATAATATTCCAGACGAGATGTAATACCAAAACGAGCCCTTAGTGGGGCGGTAAGCAATCCAGAACGAGTTGTAGCTCCTATTAATGTAAAAGGGTTTAATTTAATTTGTACGGACCTTGCATTTGGTCCTGACTCAATCATAATATCAATCTGAAAATCTTCCATTGCAGAGTACAAATATTCCTCTACAATAGGATTTAATCTATGGATTTCATCAATAAATAGTACATCTCTCTCATCTAAATTTGTAAGTAAACCAGCAAGGTCTGCAGGTTTATCTAAAACTGGCCCTGATGTAGTTTTAATTCCAACTTCTAATTCATTTGCAATAATGTAAGAAAGTGTAGTTTTACCAAGACCTGGAGGTCCGTGCAACAAAACATGGTCAAGTGAGTCTTGTCTTTGTTTTGCAGCTTCAATAAAAACTTTTAAATTATCTACAATCTGGTCTTGTCCCTGAAAATCATCAAAGCCTTTTGGCCTTAATGCTTGGTCAAAATCATTTTCTTCAAACTCATTTTCTTCTAAATCCTCAATCATAATACAAATGTAATAAAAAAAGGGTCAGAATTAACTGACCCTTAAATCTATATATTAACAAAAATCTTATGTATGTAAATGTTTACTTTCTTCTAACATAGGATGGTTTTTAACTTCTAATGGTGCTTTAGTTAGAGCATTTAATACTACATACATAAAGAATCCGAAATAACCTAATCCCATACCAATTTCAGTAAATCCTATATGTCCGTGAGTATTTAAAGTTCCTGGAGCAACTAATAAATAAGAGTTTATCCAGTGTCCTATTAAAATTATAATACTTACAATAATTAAAGTACCGTTATGTCTTTTTGCATCTCTACTCATAAGTAATACTACAGGTACTACAAAATTAATTATCATTGAGAACCAGAATAGGAATCTATAGTTATCTACTTCTAATCTGGCAGTAAAGTAAGTTACTTCTTCAGGAATGTTTGAATACCAAATAAGCATAAATTGAGAAAACCACATATAGGTCCAAACTAATGAGAATGCAAATACCCATTTTCCTAAATCATGAATATGGCTATCATTCACATTTTCTAAATATCCTAATCTTTTAAGATATAATGTAATTAAAAGTATCGTTGCAAATCCGATTGCTGCCCATTCAGAGAAAACATACCATCCGAATAATGTACTAAACCAATGTGTATCGATTGACATAATCCAATCCCATGAAGCAGTTGCAGATGTAACTGCAAAAAACACCATAAACCATGCAGAAGTTTTTATTCCTTTATTGTAATAAGAAAGTCCACCATGTTGATCTTCTGATAATGATAATTGCTTTAACTTTCTACCAAAATAAATCCACCCTAAAATATAAATAACTGATCTTCCTAAAAAGAAAGAAGTATTTAAAAACGCTTCCTTACCTGCAATAATCGCATCATAATTTTCGCTATCAGGATCCATAATTCCTTCTGCCATCCAATGGTAAATATGATTTCCTCCGAAATGCATTGCTCCTGAAACCATAATAATTAGCATAATAATACCACTGATTGGTAAAAATGAAATTATCGCTTCTGGAACTCTTTTTACAACAATTGACCAAGCTGCTTCTGAAACATACTGCATTGCAATAAAAAACACAGCAAAAACTGAAATTCCTAAGAAGAAGTAAGAATTAAATAATAATGAAGGCCAGGCAGCATGAGCATTTGTGCTAAATCCGAAAATTAAAGCAATTAATCCAATAGCCATTAATGACATTGATAAGTTTCTTGCATTTTTTGTTATAGTAAACATTTTATCTTGTTTTATTTCTTAATTATTTTTGTAATTCCTCTTGAATGTAATAAGTGATTTTCCATCTCTCATCTTCTGAAAGTTGAGAAGCATGTGGCCCCATTGCATTTAATCCATAAGTTATAGCATGAAACAAATGACCTTCTTTAAGTTCGCTCATAGTAGACCCACTTCTTCTTATTTGTTTTGTGTCAGCATAAGATGGAACAGCTGAATACACAGCATGAGTTATACTTCCATCACCTCCACCATTTGGTCCATGACAATGAGAACACATCATTCCAAATAACTCCTTACCTCTATTTAAATTCTTATCGTCTTTAGAGAAGTTTTCTGGATAAGTCGCTTCTTCTCCTGCTTTTAGATAACCTTCTATTGAAGCGTCATAATTAAATGTTGATAGGTGGCCTCTTGAAATTGTTCCTTCAACTGGCATGGAGTTAAATCCTTCAATATTGTGTTCTCCATAAGTTTCAATTCCTGGAGAACGATACATATTTGGCATATATTCATATCCTGGTGAAGAATCTCCTCCGGTACAAGCTGCTAATGAAATAACAGCTGCAAATAATCCGATTTTTACAAATAATTTATTCATGATTAAACTTCTTTTTCGTTAATTTCTGTAGCTCCTGTTTTCTTTAATAAATTCTTAACTGAAGTCATATCTCCTTCTACTTCTATCTCCATTAAAAATTTATCATCAGTAGTCCTTTCATCCGGAGAATCCGACTTTGCTCCCGGATATAAACCATTTCTGATTAAATAAGTAATTGACATTAAATGAGCTGCAAAAAGTACAGTACACTCAAATAAAACTGGAACAAATGCAGGTACATTATGATAAAATGTTGTATTAGGTTTCCCTCCAATATTTTGTGGCCAATTTAAAATCATAATATAATAAATCATTAATCCTCCCAAAAATAATCCTAAACATCCGTAAATAAATGCAGTAATTGCCATTCTAGTTTCTTTTAAACCTAGAGCTTTATCTAGACCATGAACAGGAAATGGAGAATAAACTTCTTTAATATCTATCTTATTTGAACGAATCTCTTTAACAGAAGCTAATAAAACTTCTTCATCATCAAAGATTCCGTATATTGTATTTGTAGTCATTATTTTTTATTTTTATATTCAGATCCTGAAGATTTAAGAATCGTTTTTAATTCTGCCTGAGCAATTACCGGGAAAGTTCTTGCGTATAAAAGGAATAATACAAAGAAGAATCCGATTGTACCTAAATAAATTCCTATATCAATAAATGATGGAGAGAACATACTCCAAGACGATGGCAAGAAATCTCTATGAAGAGATGTAACAATAATTACAAATCTTTCAAACCACATACCTATATTTACAAATATTGATAAGATGAATGTCGCTACAAAAGAAGTACGAATACTCTTAATCCAATATAATTGTGGTGTGAGAACATTACAAGTCATCATAATTGCATAAGCCCACCAATATGGACCAGTAGCTCTATTTAAAAAAGCATATTGCTCAAACTCTACACCAGAATACCAAGACATAAATAACTCTGTAATATATGCAGTACCTACTAACGAACCTGTAAGTAAGATAATGATATTCATATACTCAATATGTTTAATAGTAATGTATGACTCTAGGCTAACAACTTTTCTCATAATAATAAGAAGAGTTTCTACCATAGCAAATCCTGAAAACAAAGCTCCTAACACAAAGTATGGAGGAAAAATTGTTGTATGCCAACCAGGAATAACTGAAGTTGCAAAATCCATTGATACAATAGAGTGCACCGAAAATACAAGCGGAGTTGCAAGTCCAGCAAGAACTAAAGAAACCTCTTCAAATCTTTGCCAATGTTTAGCTTTTCCACTCCAACCAAATGAAAGGAAAGAATATAATTTCTTCTTCATTGGAGAGATTTTTGCACTCATTCTATCTCTTATCATTGCAAAATCAGGGATTAAACCAATGTACCAAAATACTACTGAAACAGAGAAATAAGTTGAAATTGCAAATACATCCCATAACAGTGGTGAATTAAAGTTTACCCAAAGTGAACCAAACTGATTAGGAATAGGAAAGACGTAATAGAATAACCAAGGACGACCCATGTGAATTAACGGGAAAAGTGCTGCTTGCGCTACCCCAAAAATTGTCATTGCTTCAGCCGAACGGTTAATTGACATTCTCCACTTCTGACGGAATAGAAGAAGTACTGCTGAAATAAGCGTTCCGGCATGCCCGATACCAATCCACCAAACAAAGTTAGTAATATCCCAGGCCCAGTTTACTGTTTTATTCAGTCCCCAAGCACCAATACCTGTACCAATTGTATAAGCCATTGAAAGTACACCCCAAATGAAAAGAACAAAGGAAAGTGAGAATAAAATCCACCAATATTTGTTTGCTTTTCCTTCAACCGGACGCGATACATCCTTTGTAATATCATGATAAGATTTCTTACCAAGAATTAACGGATCTCTAATTTCTGCTTCTTTTTGCATAGTTATATTTTAAGCTTTGTTTCTAATTTTTGTTTGGTAAAATACAGATGGAGCTACATTTAAATGATCTAATAAATCGTATTTTCTAGGATCATTCTTCAATTCAGATATTTCATGAGAAGTGTCATTTGAATCTCCAAATACAATTGCTTTTGAAGAACATACAGATGAACATGCTGTTTGAGCATCTTTATCTGCAACTTTAATTCCGTCTTTTTTAGCATTTAATTTTATCTCTTGTATTTTCTGAATACACATACTACATTTTTCAATAACTCCTCTAGAACGAACAACTACATCCGGATTTAACACCATCTTCCCATAGTCATCATTCATGTTGTAATCAAATTTATCATTATCCGAATACTGGAACCAGTTAAATCTTCTTACTTTATAAGGACAGTTATTAGCACAATATCTTGTACCAACACATCTGTTATATGCCATGTGGTTCTGACCTTCAGATCCATGAGAAGTTGCCGCTACCGGACAAACTGTTTCACAAGGAGCGTGATTACAATGCTGACACATTACTGGTTGGTAAACTGTTTCTGGATTATCAGAAGGATCCTCCATTTCAGCATACATATCAATTGCAGATATCTTTTCTTCTGCTGATCTTTCTTTAGTCATATCAGAAGAGAAATATCTATCAATTCTGAGCCAATGCATATCTCTAGATTTTCTAATTTCTTCTTTCCCTACTACAGGAACATTATTTTCTGCATGACAAGAAACAACACAAGAAGCACAACCTGTACATTTAGTTAAATCAATAGACACGTTCCAGAAATGACCTGTAGAATGATCAAATTCATCCCAAAGAGTTACCTCTGAAGCTTTCTTTTTACCATCATGAGTAGCATATAATACTGTTTCGTTCCCTGATGTAGGGTCGTTAATATAATCTGCAAGAGTAGTTTCTTTTACAATTTCTCTCCCCATCATTGTATGATGTAACTGAACAGCCGCAAATTCATGTGTACCTTCAACAACTTTAATATTAGCAACACCACCATTCGAAAGAGGATAAGCGTTTACTCCTACTTCATTACCACATTTGCCAGAATTTGTTCTACCATAACCTACAGCTAAAGCAACAGTACCTACTGCTTGTCCTGGCTGAATCATTACAGGAACATTCTCTAAAGTTTTTCCATCAACAGTAATGTTTACCATGCTACCATTTAATGCCCCATTAGATACATTCCAATTTTCAATTCCTAAATCACGAGCTGTAGTAGCCGACATTGTAAGGTAGTTATCCCAACAAGCTCTTGAAAGGGGATCTGGCAATTCTTGTAACCAAGGGTTGTTCGCCCCAGAACCATCTCCCATTGAAATTTTCTCAGAAATCTCAAACTCAATTCCTTCTGAAGTAGAAAGTGAGAATGAAGGAGAGGAGAAATTAGATGTTAATGTGTAATCTTGCTTTTCTCCGGTAAAATATCCATTGTGAAGTTTTGTATTCCAATCAGAATAAGACCCTTTTAATATATCATAATATTTTTCAGACGAACCAGACCAAGAAAGTAATGAATCTTGGAATTGTCTTCCGTTAAATAATGGATTAATTGTTGGTTGCATCAAAGTATACTCTCCATGAGATGGATTTGCATCTCCCCAACTTTCTAAATTATGATTATCCGGACAAATATAATCCATATTTGTTGCTGTTTCATCCATATATAATGAAGTGGAAACTTTCAACCCAACTCTTTTAAGTCCTGTGTTAAACTCATCTGCATTTACTAAATTGTAAGATGGATTTATATTATATGTTATAAGTGCATCAATATTTCCAGCATTCATATCAGAAACTAAAGTTGCAACATCTGAATCATTTCCTCTCTTTAAATAAGAAGGAGAAGATAATGTTAATGTATTTTCGTAATTTCCTAAAGTATTATTAATAGCATTTACTAAAAGTTGAACGTCAGTATTATTACTATTACAAACTACAATAGATGATTTTGCAGATTTTAAAGAAGAAACCATTTTAGTAATTCTACTATCTGCTGTGCCTCCATTTAAAGCATTGTATAAATTTGATAATAATCCCGCTTGTTCGGATGGTTTTATCTGTAATCTTTCATCTGCATTAGATCCTGTTAAAGTTAATGTAGATTCCACTTGGTAATGTTTAGACATCTTACCACTTTTTGGATTTCTTCCTTTAGAATAATCTGCTTCATTATTTGGGTGTCCCCAGTTACCAATAAAGTCAGCACCAAAAGACACAATTACATCCGCTTTATCAAAATGATAAGTAGGTAATGCTCTAACTCCAAAAGAAGCTAAATTTGCTTCTAACATTCCATGAGAAGAAACTGCATCCATTTGAATGTGTTTTACATTTCCATATTTTGCAGAAAATTCAGAAATTAATTTTTCTGTAGTAGGGCTAATAATTGTAGAAGATAATATAGCAATATTTCCACCATTAGTAGAAATCTCATTTAACTTTGAGGTAATGTCCGCATCTACTGTTGCCCAATCAGATTCAACTCCAGATTTCATTGGGTTTCTTAACCTTCCTGAATCATATAAGGATAAAACAGAAGCCTGAATTCTAGCATTTGTAGCTGTTTTATTAGGTTCAATTTTAATTGGTCTTCCTTCTCTTGTCTTTACTAAAACAGAAGCAAAATCATGTCCATCATAAATAGTAGAAGCATAATAATTAGCAACTCCAGGAGTAATTTCTTCTGGTTTTACTACATAAGGAATAACCTTATTTACAGGAGTCTCACAAGCTGCTAGTGTTGCGGCGGCAGTTGTAAATCCTAAAAATTTTAAGAAATCTCTACGAGAAGTTGAAGATGTATCTAGTTCTGAATTTCCTAAAAATTCATCAACTGGAATTTCTTCAGTAAATTCGTTTTGTGCTAATTTCTCAACTATAGGATCGTTATTTAGCTCCGCTAAACCTTTCCAATATTTTTTTACTTTAGTCATATTATATAGAAATTATAATCTTTATTAATAGTGGCATTTACCACATTCTAAACCACCAATTTTATCTACAGTAAGTTTCTCATCACCATACTTTACTTTCATTTTCTCGTGCATTTCAGTATAGTAATCATTGTCTTCCATATTAACTTCTTTTTGTCTATGGCAGTCAATACACCAACCCATAGTAAGTGTAGCATGTTTAAACTCAATACCATCTTTTACATTAAAATTTTGAGAATTTAATTCTTCCATTGTAGCAACTTGTCCAAGAGTTTTTTCTTGCATATTTCCATGACATTGCTGACATTCTAAATCACCAACAGTAACATGTTGAGAGTGATTGAAATAAGTTAAGTCTGGCAATGTGTGAACTCTAACCCATTCAATAGGTTTTTGTTCATAACCTTCAATATACTCTCCCTTCTCCGCATCATATCCTACAGCATCATGTATCTTGCTAATTTCATCAGTACCTGTATTTGTTCCTTTAGTTACCATAGTATGACAATTCATACAAACATTTGCTGAAGGTACTCCAGCTGTTTTACTATTTCTGGCAGAAGAGTGACAATAATTACAATCAATACCATTATCTCCTGCATGAATTTTATGAGAAAATTCTATTGGTTGAGCTGGTTGATATTTCTCTACCACTCCTACACCCATCATTAAATTATATAAAAAGTTTAATATTGTAATAAACAATACAAATCCTATTATAAGTTTATTTCTGTTTATAGTAACAAAATTCTTAACCGTTTCAGATACAGATTCTGTTGGTTGAGACAAACTTTCTTTTAGGCTGTTTTTTACAGATGTCAGAACAAAAATTAATGCCAATAAAATAATAATATATATAAATAAGGTAGCATTTGCGCTCATCCCTTCTTCTGTAGATAAATCAGACTCTGTAGACACCGGTTTCACTTCTGGAACATATTCATTTATATAAGTTAATATTCCTTTAATCTCATCATCCGTAAGTGCCTGAGGAGGCATTTCTATAACTCCAAAAGATGCTGGATTCTGTACGTAATTGATTAATGTTTGTACAGGGTCATCCTCATTTACAAATCTTTCAGATGTTAAAACATCTTTTAAATCAGGACCAACCAGTTTACCATTACCAATTGTATGACAAGCTGTACAAGTTGACTTAAATATTTGCTCTGCTTCTGATTGAGATGATAAGTTAAAACTAAATCCTAATAATACCAATAAAATAAAAATACGGTTTGTTAAGTTTTTTAATAAGTGCATATTATAAAATATTCAAAATTTTCGATTGCAAAAATAGTATTTTCAATTCATCTAAATATGAGGAATATCATAGTTTGATGTAATTTATAATTATTCTAAATAGCAAGTTTCTATACCTCAAAAATTTTAGTGTCTTTTTTATTTTCTACTTTTGAAAAATGAAAAAATATATTCTTCTAATTATTATGCTATTTCCGTTTTTAGTGTTTTCTCAGACTCAGTCATCATCTGATAGTGTAATTAAAACAGATCCAATAATAAATTTACAAGAAGGTATTGAAGGATTAATGCAAAAAAATCTGGAGATAAATAAAAGTACTGATGGTATTGAAGGCTATTGTGTTCAGTTATACTCCGGTAATGATAGGGGTAAAGCTCAGAGTTTGAAATATAAATTTATGAAAAAGTTCCCAGAAATCACATCTGTAACTTATGAAAGAATTAACCCAAATTGGAAAGTAAGAGCAGGTAAATTTCGTACAAAATTAGAAGCTGAGAAATTAAAAAGTATTATCTCAGAAGAATTTCCGGGATGTTATATTTCGAAAATTATAGTGACAATTGGAGGGTTTGATTAAAGAGTTCTTTTAATCTCTACCTCTTCATATCCCTCAACAATATCATTAACTTTTATATCATTAAAGTTTTCAATAGAAAGACCACATTCATATCCTTTCTGAACTTCCTGAACATCATCCTTAAATCGTTTTAAAGAAGAAAGAGAACCTGTATAAATTACAACACCATCTCTAATAATTCTGACTCCAGTTTTTCGGTTCAGCTTACCATCTAAGACCATACAACCTGCAATTGTCCCAACTTTAGAAATCTTAAATGTCTCTCTGATTTCAATATTACATACAATTTTCTCTTCAGTAGTAGGAGCTAACATACCCTCCATTGCAAGAGTCATTTCTTCAATTGCTTTGTAAATTACAGAATATAGTCTGATATCAATCTGTTCTGTTTCGGCAAGTTTTCTTGCTTGCATAGAAGGACGAACTTGGAATCCGATAATAATCGCATCAGATGCAGAAGCAAGCATTACATCAGATTCTGAAATCTGGCCTACTGCCTTTTGTATAATATTTACTTTAATCTCTTCAGTAGAAAGTTTTTCTAAAGAATCTGAAAGAGCTTCAATCGATCCATCAACATCACCTTTTACAATTAAGTTTAATTCTTGGAACTCTCCAAGAGCAATTCTTCTTCCAATCTCATCAAGGGTGATATGTTTTGTAGTTCTTACAGATTGTTCTCTCTGTAACTGCATTCTTCTTGTTGCAATCTTTTTAGCTTCTTGTTCATTTTCCATCACATTAAATACATCACCAGCAGTTGGAGCTCCGTTTAACCCAAGTAAGGTTGCTGGAGTTGAAGGTCCTGCAGATTTAATACTATTTCCTCTTTCATCTAAAAGAGCTTTTACCTTACCAGAATAAGACCCTGCAAGTACATAATCGCCAACTTCTAAAGTTCCTTTCTGAACTAAAATTGTTGTTACATAACCCTTCCCTTTGTCTAATGAAGCTTCAATAACCGAACCAACTGCATTTCTATTTGGATTTGCTTTAAGCTCTAACATCTCAGATTCTAATAGTATCTTCTCTAAAATTTCTGGAACACCTAAACCGGTTTTTGCAGAAATATCTTGAGACTGAATTTTACCTCCCCAATCTTCAACTAACAAATTCATTTCAGCAAGTTCACCTTTAATCTTTTCGGGATCAGAAGTATCTTTATCTACTTTATTTATAGCGAATATAATCGGGACATCAGCAGCTTTTGCATGAGAAATAGCTTCTTTTGTTTGAGGCATAACTCTATCATCAGCAGCAACAACAATTACTACAATATCTGTAATTTTTGCTCCCCTAGATCTCATAGCAGTAAATGCCTCATGACCAGGAGTATCTAAGAAAGAAATTTGTTTCCCATTCGGAAGAGTTACCTCATAAGCGCCAATATGCTGAGTAATACCACCGGCTTCACCAGCAATAACATTTTCTTCTCTAATATAATCAAGTAAAGAAGTTTTACCATGATCAACATGACCCATAATTGTAACGATAGGAGCTCTATCAACTAAATCCTCTTCATTTTCTACATCTTCTACCTCAATAGATTCTTGAACATCAGCACCAACAAACTCTAATTCAAAACCAAATTCTTCTACAATGATCTGAATTGTTTCCGCATCTAACCTTTGATTCATAGTAACCATCAAACCAAGAGACATTAATGAAGCAATAATTTCATTTACAGAAATTCCCATCATTGTTGAAAGCTCGTTTGCAGTTGCAAATTCCGCAACTTTAATTAACTTATTTTCAGCTGTCCTTTCTTGTAATTCCTGATCTGCAACTTCCTTATGAGCTTGTCTTTTATCTCTTCTGTTTTTTACAGATTGCTTTTTACCTCCACCCTGAAGTTTTGCTAATGTTTCTCTAATTCTTTTTTGTGCTTCTTCTGGAGAAATCTCAACTGGAGCTTTCTTAATTTTACCTCTGTTTTTTGCAAACTTCTTAGGGTTTACTTTATTAGAGATTCTTTTTCTTTTCTTTTTATTATCTGTAGGGTTAGATGTTGATGTAGCTACAGGTTTTTTCTTTTTAGGAGCGAGTTTTGATAAATCAATTTTTTGTCCCGTCATTTTCGGGCCTGATAATTTTACAGACCCTGCCTTTATCACGTCTTTCTTAACCTCTTCTTCTGTAGGTTTTTCTTCCTCTTTAGTTTCTACTGCCTCCTTTTTTTCTTTTACTACTTTCTCTTTAGGAGTTACATCAACTCTTCCTACAAATTTTACATCTGATTTTTCTTCCTTTTTGTTTGATTCTTCCTCTTGAATGCTCTTCCCTTCTTGCTCCTTCAGTTCTTTTAGCTCCTGGGCTGCTATCTGCTTCTCTTCCTCCTCCTTTAATTTTAACTGCTCTTCTTCAATTCTTTGTTGCTCTCTTTTTTCTTCTCTTTCTTGGGAAGCTAAGTCAGCTGCTAATTTTGCTTTTAAATCAGGTTGAAATTCACCTAACAGATCCATATATAAAACATGATCTATTTTAGATGATGGTTTTATACCCTCCACTCCTTTTTCTTCAAGGAATGCAAGTATTCTATCCATACCTACATTAAACTCTTTGGCTAACTTATTTAACCTAACACTCTTTTTCTCAGACATATTTTAACTATCTTTTTTTTAATCTTCTAATTCCGATCTCAGAATTCCTAATACATTTTCTACTGTTTCTTGCTCTAAATCTGTTCTTTTTACAAGGTCTTCCGCATTAATTTCTAACACACTTCTGGCAGAATCGCATCCAATACCTTGTAAAGTTTCAATTACCCACGAATCAATTTCATCCGAAAATTCTGATAAAGAAACATCATCTTCAAACCCTTCTGTATCTCTATAAACATCAATTTCATAACCTGTTAATTCTCCTGCAAGTTTAATATTATATCCCCTCTTACCAATCGCTAAAGAAACCTGATCCGGATCCATATAAACGCTTGCTCTTTTAGTCTCATCATTCAACTCAATAGAAGTAACTTTTGCAGGACTTAATGATCTGGTGATAAGTAAATTAATATTTTCTGTGTAATTTATTACATCAATATTTTCATTTCTTAACTCTCTAACAATTCCATGAATTCTACTTCCTTTTACACCTACACAAGCTCCTACCGGATCAATTCTGTCGTCATAAGACTCTACCATTACTTTAGCTCTTTCACCTGGCATTCTTACAACCTTTTTAATAGTAATAATTCCATCAAAAACTTCAGGAACTTCCATCTCGAAAAGACGCTCAATAAATTCAGGAGCAATTCTGGAAAGTACGATATGAGCTTTGTTATTTCTTAAATCTGCAGACTTAACAACTGTTTTTACATTATCCCCTTTTTTAAAAAAATCTCTTGGTATTTGCTCTAATTTTGGTAAAATTAAATCGGTACCGTCATCATCTTGTAATAAAATTTCGTTTTTCCAGATTTGATATACCTCAGCATTTACAACTTCACCAATTCTGTCTTGGTAATTTTTTAAGATTTCATCTCTGTGAAGATCGTTAATTCTTCCTACTAAATTTTGTCTGATAGAAAGTACTTGTCTTCTTCCGAATTCTGATTCAAAACTAATTTGCTCAGAAACTTCCTCTCCAATCTCATAATCATCCTCAATTTTAAGTGCGTCAGAAAGTTTGATTTGAGTATTTTTATCCTCAAGTTCATTATCTGCAACTATTTCTCTGTTTTTCCAAATTTCTAAATCTCCTTTATCAACATTAATAATTACATCAAATATTTCGGCACCATCATATTTCTTTTCCAAAACGGTTTTAAAAACATCCTCTAAGATGCTCATCATTGTTTCTCTATCAATATTTTTCACGTCTTTAAACTCCGAAAACGAATCAATTAGATTTTCAACATTCATTTTTTTATTTATTTAAATTTAATTATCAGTTTAGTTTCTTTTATTTTATCTGATGGAATTGTTAACTCTTCAATTAATAATTCCTTTTTCTTTTTTTTCTTTTTTGATGTTTCAATTACAACTTCTTCATCTGAATAGGAAAGTAATTTTCCTTTTTTTACATCACCTTCAGTAGTTTTAATTTTCACATCTCTACCTATATTTTTTTGGTATTGTTCTTTCACTACAAATGCTTTATCAATACCAGGAGAACAAACAGTAAGTTGGTAATCTTCTATATCTCTATCCAGATTTCCTTCAATATGTCGGCTCACTTTTAAAATATCTGGGATAAGTACTCCTTCTTCATTATCAAAATATACAGTAATCTCATTATTTGAGTTTATCTTAATATCAACTAAAAAATAATTTAGTTCAATTATCTTTTCTAAAGCTAATCTTTCTACTCTTTCTTTTGATATCATATCTTACAATAAAAGAAGGGGCTAATCGCCCCTCCTATTCTTTCTTCCGTAAATTCTTTGCAAAAATAAGCTTTTTTGCAATACAACCAAATATATTTACTGAACAACTACTCTTTTAGTAATAAATGAGTCGTTTGTTTTTATTTGTACCATGTAAATTCCTTTTGGATAAGCAGATAAATCTACTTGTTTTGTGTACTCTCCGACAAACATTTCTTCTGTTTCTACCAAAATTTGTTTACCATAAGCATCAGAAATACTCATATTTAAGGAAACAACTTCATCTGAAACAAAGGAAATATTAAACATACCTCTTGTCGGATTCGGATAAATGTTTAGGTTCTTATCTAACTCAGCGTCTCCAGAAGAAATTCTAATTGATGATAATGTATTAAAATATTGCCAAGATGTAAATGCAGAAACATTACTTTCTGAGACATCACAATTAGATCTCACTCTCCATTTATATGTAGATGAAGGATCAAGTCCTGTTAATGGTAACGAATTAATTGACACAACATTCACATTTAAAGATCCAGAGGTTTTTCTCCATTTTATTCTATAAGAAACAGCACTAGAAACAGCGTCCCATATTAAATCTGCTGAAGTAATAGAGATATTTTGTTCATCAGGATTTGTTGGTACTGTACATCCAGCTGCAGTAGTAAATGTTAATGTTGAACTCCAAGAAGAAGAGCCACTAGCACATTGTGTTCTAATTTCCCATTCATAAGTTGTAGCTGATATTAAGTTGTTTATTGTTCTAGTTGTGCTAGATATATTATATAAATAAGTCCATGTTGATGTCCCTTGAACACGTCTTCTAATATCATATTTTATACCATTAGAAACTGAATTCCAACTTAATACTACATTAGTTAATCCTGTAGAGGATGTCATTCCAGTAGGTATATTACATGAAGCTAGAGGTACTAAAGTTGTAAAATATTGATTAGATGTAAATCCAGACATGTTTGATCCAAGTGAATCACACATACCTTGTACTTGCCATCTGTATGTGGTTCCTGTATTTAATCCTGTTAATGTTAAACTATTTGTGGTCGTGGTATCAAAAATCCAACTTCCTCCTGTCACTTTATAACGTACTCTATAACCCCAAGATCCTGATATAGCATCCCATCCTATTGTTGCTGAAGTCGTATCAATACCTGATACATTCGGATTCTGTGGTGTTGTACAAGGAGTAGATGTAGTAAATACCTCTGATGAAGACCAAGCAGATACAGAACTACTATCAGAACTACACGCTGAACGTACTTGCCATTCATATATAGTAGATGAGGACAAACCTGTCTTTGTTCTACTTGTCCCTGATAAATTCTGAAGGAAAGTAGCCCATGTAGAAGTACCCTGCTCTCTAACTCGTAAATCATAATGATCTGCATTAGCAACAGATCCCCAATTCATGGTCGCTCTATCTAATTGTATATTAGTCGTACTTAAAGAAGATGGTGTAGATACTGTAACAATATTTACAACAACTGAATTAGATGTAGATGAACATCCAGCTGGAGTAGTAATCGTTAAACTATAAGTACCTGCAACAGAAGCACTATATGCAGAAGATGTAGCTCCTGATATTACACCAGTCGCATCACTCCACTCATATGTATAGTTAGCATTAGTTACTGATGAAGATAATGTAGCACCTAATCCATTACATATAGTAATCGGACCAGAAGGAGTAATAGATACTGATGGACCAGCACTTAAAGAAATCACAGTAGTTACTGTAGAATCACATCCATTTGCCGCTGTGAATACATCAGTATAAGTACCAGCAGATGTATAAGTATTACCATTAATACTATAAGATCCTCCAGGACATATAGATTGTGGGTTATTTGTCGCAATAACCGAAGCTTCTCCAACAACTACACTTAAAGTTGCTGTACAACCCCAACTATCTGTTACCGTTACAACATAAGTTCCAGCACTTAAAGAAGAAGGGTCTTCAGATGTAGAACCATTATCCCACAAGTAAGTATAAGAACCACTACCTCCTGTAGCGCTTAAATCAATCGATCCATCTGAACCTCCATTACATGTAGCGTCCGTAACAGAACTACTCAATGATATATTACAAACAGCAGTAGTAAAAGATTGTGTAGATGTCCATGAAGATAGATTTGTACCAAGAGAATCACACATACCTTGTACTCTCCACTGATAGGAAGCTCCTGTATTTAATCCTGTTAAGGTTAAACTATTTGTGGTCGTAGTATCAAAAATCCAACTTCCTCCTGTTGTCGCTCTCCACTTAATTCTATAACCCCAAGATCCTGGAATAGCA
>CABXPN010000003.1 GCA_902514225.1 uncultured Bacteroidota bacterium | reverse complement strand
CCAAAAAAAGAAACATTACTTACGGTTACCCCTCCACCTACCAGAATATTATTAATTAAATAATTGGGATTTTTTATAAGTGGACCCGGTATTACAGGTCCTTATTCAAGTCCTACTGGATTTCCTAATGGATCACAAAATATTGCTATAGTTCCAAATAGCAATCCTCCTTTACCTATTACTATTAGTTCAGTTCATCCTGGATACAATTCTCAATATTATAATTCAGGAAATACAACTATTTCTTATAATGGATATACTGATGTATTTACAGCAATTGCAGTTGTGCAACCTTGTCAAACATATCATATTCGTTTAGCAATTGCAGATGGTTCAGATGATTGGTTAGATTCAGGAGTCTTTTTGGAAGCAAATAGTTTCTCTGCTACATCTGCAACGATTGATACAAATAGTATAAGTATTGTATCAGACACATTATTTGTTGAATGTATAGACTCTTCACTAGTTTTAGAAGTTGGTCTGAATAATCCGAACTATTCTATTTTATGGAATACCGGACAATCTTCATCATCTATTCTGGTAGGTCCAGGTCAGTATTTTTATACAGCAACAAATGGAAATTGTGTTTTGTATTCTGATACAGTTGCGGTTTTTAACCAAACAAGTATTGTGGAAGACACGATTGTTACTCAAATTTCATGTTTTGGATTAACAGATGGTATTATAGATTTATCTGTAGTTGGAGGTAGTCCACCGTATAATTTCTTTTGGTGGGACTCTGTTAGTGGATATACTTCTACATCAGAAGATATTTCTAATTTACCTGAAGGAGATTATCATTGTTTTATTACAGATAATAATGGATGTAATGGTCCAGTAATGTCGGTTTCTATAACTGAGCCTCAAGAATTAATAGTTAGTTCATTATTTTCAGATGTTAGTTGTTTTGGGTTAAATGATGGTTCTATTGATTTAAGTATCTTAGGGGGTAATCCTGCATATAATGTCAGTTGGACTTCTGCTAATGGATATACTTCTAGTTCATCAAACATATCAAATTTAGGTACTGATATATATACTGCAACTATAACAGATGCAAATGGTTGTGGGCCGATTACAGAGACTATTTTAATTACTGAGCCTCCAGAAATTACACTTTTCGGCACATCCTATGATAATAGTTGTTTTAATTCAAATGATGGGGGTATAGATTTGGTTACTACTGGGAATAATTTAATTTTCAATTGGACAGGCCCAAGTTTATTTACTTCTAATCAGGAAGATATTTCTAATTTAATAGCCGGAACCTATACTGTAACTATTACTGATTCAAATTCTTGTGTAGGTCCTTCTGCTTCCTATTTTGTAAATGAGCCATCTGATATTATTGTAACTTATCTTACAAATAATGTAAGTTGTTTTGATGGTAATGATGGTTCTATAGATTTAAGTATTACAGGAGGAGCTGGAAATTATAATACAATATGGACAGGAATAAATGGATATTTTAATATTTCAGAAGATATCTTTACTTTAAGTGCGTCTGATTATTCTTATTCAATCACTGATGCGAATGGTTGTTCTCCTTCAGTAAATAATTCTCCAATTACAATCACTGAGCCATCAGGTATTCAGTTGAGTTCAGTAGTTACAGACGAAACTTGTTATGGAGATGCAGATGGAAGTATTGATATGACACTAACAGGATCAAGTTCTTATACTTTTTCTTGGGTAGGTCCAAATTCATTTTCTTCTTCAAATTTAGACATTTCATCATTGGAAGCAGGTACTTACAACTTACAGATTACTGATTTAAATAATTGTATTTTTCTTCATTCTGAGACTATTGATATCGGAAGTATCATTCAAGTGGATACTTTTATAAATAATATAAGTTGTAATGGATATTCAGATGGTAATATAGTTCTTCTAACTCCAAATTCTCTTTCACCAACATTTAATTGGACAGGACCAAATTCATTTAGTTCTACATCTAATCAGATTTTGAATTTAGAAAGCGGAAATTATTCTGCAATTGTAAATGATGAGACTAATTGTCCTACTCAGATTGATTTAAGTATCTCAGAGCCACAAACATTATCTTTTGGATCAATTCTAACTGATGAAAGTTGTGAGGGTTATCAAGATGGTCAGATTGAGATTTTTGTTTCTGGAGGTACTCCAAATTACTCTTATGTTTGGAGTAATGGAAATACTACTCCAACAAATTCTAATCTCCTTAATGGAGAATATATATTGAATGTAGTAGATAATAATAATTGTATTGTGACAGACACCTTCCAGGTAAACTTATACTTATTTGATACAACAAGAAATATAACAAATGTTAGTTGTTATGGAGGTTCTGACGGATCTGCAGATTTAGAAATTGTAGGAGGTAATCCTCCTTTTACATATAACTGGAGTCCACCTGGTTCTACACAAGATTTGATTGCTGTATCATCAGGAGTTTATACTGTCAATATCACTGACTTTACAAACTGTACCATAGTAAGAGATGTAATTGTAACTGAGCCACAACAACTTTCGGCTGTAACAAATATTACTAATATTTTATGTTATGGAGATACAACAGGATCTGTATCTACTATTATAGGTGGTGGTGTTCCTCCATATTTATTAGATTGGGGATCTTCTAATATATCTGCAATGTGGGCTGGTTATCACGTTTTTACAGTAACAGATAATAATGGATGTAAATTTACTGATTCAGTAAATATACAGCAAAATGATTCTATGCAAATCACATCTACTATTACAGACGTTCAGTGTTATGGAGATTTTAATGGTAGTTTAGAGCTTCAGATTGCTCAGGGAACTGGAACTCCTCCATATTCTTACCTTTGGAATGGTCCGAATAACTACTCCTCAACAGATGAAGATATCTATAGTTTAGAGAGTGGAAATTATTCTGTAATAATTACAGATGCAAATTTATGTGACCAATCTCTTAATTTATTTATAGATCAACCACAACAACTTTCTCAAACTGTAACAATAAATACATCAAATTATTCTGGATATAATGTTCGTTGTAAAGGAGAGAATTCAGCTTGGGTTGAGATTTCTGTTTCTGGAGGATATCCTCCTTTTGCTTATCTATGGAGTAATGGTGATGTTACAGATAGTATATTTAACTTGTATGCTGGAACTTATTCTTTACAAATTACAGATAGTTTAGGTTGTACAGAAGATTTATCTATAAATTTGAACGAATCTTTAACTTATGTAATAGCAGATGTAATTGCAACTTCAGATTATAATGGTTATAATGTTAGTTGTTTCGGAGTAAATGATGGTTCTGTATTTGCAGAGGCTATTCATGGAGTTCCTCCTTATACTTATTTGTGGAATACTAATGATGTAAAAGATTCTTTAACAGGATTGTATAGTGGGTATTATGAAGTTTTTGTTTATGATAATAACCAGTGTCTGGCTATAGACTCTATTACTCTTACAGAACCTACAGAGTTAATTTATCAGTTAGATTTTGGTAAAGATACTTGTTCAAAATCTATTGGTTGGGCTGAGGTTATACCATCTGGTGGAGTGCCTAATTATTCAGGAATTTGGAGTGATTCCTCTATAGGTTTAAATGTTTATGATTTCTCTGAAGGAGAATATTATGTAGAGGTTTCTGATGCAAACTCTTGCATTAAAATAGATACTGTAAATATTGATAATTTAGAAAGTCCGATAGCGGATTTTGAGGCCTATCCATATCACAAGAGATTATTAGATCAGAAAAATAAGCCATTCTATTTTGTTGACTTAACCAATACATTTTCAGATTCTGTAGAATATTGGACTTGGAGTTTTGGGGACGGTTTCTTTGATGATGATTCTTTGGTTTCACATATCTATAATGATCCAGGTATTTATACAGTAATCTTAGAAATTAGAACTTTTGCTAATTGTATAGATACTATCAGTAAAGATGTCTTGGTTGACGAGTATTCTTTCTACATTCCAAATACATTTATTCCTTCAAGTTCAGAATCTGAGAATAAAATATTTAAGGGGTATGGAATAGGAGTAGAAGAATATGAATTAAAGATATTTTCTAGATGGGGTGAATTAATATTTAAATCGAATGATTTAGATGTTGGTTGGGATGGAACACATCAGTCAGAATTAGATGGCTCTGGTAATAATGATTTATGCCCTGTTGGTGTTTATACCTATACTGTATTTATCGAGAATATTTACGGGGAAGTTTTTGAATATCAGGGTCAAGTAAAATTAATAAGATAGAATAATATATATTTGTAAATTATTATATAATTAAGGAAGAATGAATTTTAAGAAAGTATTGTTATCTTGTATATTTTTAATATGTTCAATAAGCATATTGTTTTCACAATCATATTCTGATGGACCTATTTCAGTTGATGTAAAATTAAGAGAAGTTCAAGGAAATTTTGCTGCAACAGATGAATCCTTATTAGGAATAGGATTTGCTCCTGATGAACTTACTTTTTATATTTGGGCACAAGATAATTTACTTACATACCCTTGGACTGGAGGAACGTGTTTACAGGATAATAATTTTACACCTACTGTTGGTGGTTCTAATTCAATAGATTTTAATACCACTTTTGCTAATTTTTCTTTTCCATCTACTACAGTTCCACAGTATTTAGATTTTAAAATTGATACTTGGGAAGATGATTTACCTTCTGATCAATTGATAGGATTTTGTAATACAGGGACTTCTTGTACGTGGAATGATATGGAATGTTGTGGTATTTATTTATGGGGACTTTGTATTGGAATAGAAACTGGAGATGATTATAGATGTGATGCAAATCCATTTTATCAAGGTTTGACATATAGAAGTGGACCACCATGTCAATGGTATTCTCATGGATATATAAATGGAAGCGGCTGTGTAAATCCAAGTTCTCAATCTGGAGCACCCAATACAAATGGATATTATAAACCACATATTGAGACATATTGGAGATATACTAGAGGAACATCATTTGCAAATGCAATTGATCTAGGAACTCTAACTATGGGAACTCCTATGACCCATTTTAATAGTAATGAATGTTATACAGATTATTATACACCAAGTACCGGAAATGATGTTATATATTCGTTTAATGTAACGAACCCTACTGGAGTAAATATTTCTTTATGTGGGATGAACGGAGCTCAGTTTGATAGTTATCTATATCTTGTAAAGGATACTACAGTTATTGCGCTTTCTGAGAATAACGACTATTGTTCTAATCAATCAGAATTAGCTACTGCTCTTTGTGAAACAGGAATTTATTATGTAGTGGTAGACGCAACTTCTCCTTCTGAATTAGGTACTTTCACACTTACAATTACGGAAGATCCTTCAAATTCGTTTTCTGCTACAAATGTTGTTACAGATGTAAGTTGTAATGCAGGAAATGATGGAAAAATAAATTCTATTATTTCTGGTGGATTTTCTCCATATTCATTTTCTTGGTTTGATGCGAATATGAGTGTTTTATCTTCAAATCCACCTTCTTCTTTCATGGAAGATTCTCTTGAAAATCTTTCAGCTGATAATTATATTCTTCAGGTTACAGATAATAATAATTGTATATTAATAGATACTATCACAGTAAATGAACCAGCTCCATTTTCATTTGTCACTTCCCAGATTCCTACATCATGTAATGGAGTTTCAGATGGTCAAGTAAATGTTTTAGTTAGTGGTGGTACTCAAAATTACAGTTATAGTTGGAATACAAATCCAGTTCAGAATAATGCTAATGCCGTCTTTCTGCCAGCAGGAACTTACCTATTAACAGTAACAGATGCAAATAATTGTATTGATACTATTTCAGAAACGATTACAGAACCTTTGCCTGTTCCTGTCTCTATTTCTGTTCCTTCTACAACTGTATGTATTGGCAGTTCGGTAAATTTACAAGCCACTGGAGCTCTTAATTATTCTTGGAGCCCTCCAGTATGGTTAAATTCTACTACTTCTGCTAATGTGATATCTACTCCAAATTCATCTATTACTTATGTTCTTTTAGGTACAGATTTAAATGGATGTACTAATACGGATACAGTAGATATTCAAGTAGTTCAATCTTTAATGATGTCTAGTAATCCTCCTTCTCCAGAAGTTTGTGAGGGAGAAAATATTAATGTTAGTATTAGTGGAGCTTTATCTTATAGTTGGTTTCCTCCTAATGGATTAAATACAACAAACTCTTCATCAGTAATTGCATCACCACTTAACACTACAAATTATATGGTTATTGGAACAGATAATTTTGGATGTACCGATACAATTTATGTAAATATAGATGTCTTATCAAAACCATCAGTTTCTGTTACAAATAGTCCTTCAATTTGTGAGGGAGAATCAGTTCCTTTGGTAGCAAATGGAGCTAATAATTATAATTGGTATCCATCAAGTGGATTAAATTCTGTAATTGGAAATACTGTAACTGCAAATCCTCTGACATCTACTTCTTACTCAGTCATTGGAACTTCAAATAATGGTTGTTCCGATACAATTTCTACGGTAGTAAGTGTAAATCCAAATCCTATATTATCTACTCAAAATTCTAATGTAGATATTTGTTTGGGAGATACAGCTATTTTGTTTGTAAATGGAGCTTTAAATTATATATGGAATCCAATTTTAGGATTAAGTTCTGCCAATTCTGATACAGTTTTGGCTTATCCGGTAAATAATATTTCATATAGTATTGTTGGAATGGATAGTTTAGGATGCACTTCTTCAACAAGTATTGTTATAAATGTAAATCCGTTACCAATTATTGATGTAACCGCTCCAAAACCTGAAATATGTATAGGGGAAAGTATTTTATTAACTGCAACTGGTGGAATTCAATATAGTTGGAATCCGGTATCTTCATTAAGTTCGAATACAGGAAATGTTGTTTCATCTAATCCTATAATAAATACAACTTATATGGTAGTTGGTACAGATGCTAACTCTTGCTCCTCATGGGATACTTTAAGTATTATTGTAAATCCATTGCCAATTTTATCTGTAAATAATATTACCACTACTATTTGTGAAGGAGAGAATATATCTTTAATTGTTGCAGGAGCAAACACATATGTTTGGTCTCCTTCATTAGGACTTAATACTTCTTTAGGGAATAGTGTAGTTGCTAACCCAATAAACACAACAAATTATATAATTACCGGAACGGATTTAAATGGTTGTCAGGATGTTATATTATCTACAGTTAATGTAAACCCTTCTCCAAATTTAAGTTTAAATCCGGCTAATTCTTCTATATGTTTGGGGTCTAGTTTGCAGATTGAGGTTTTCGGAGCAATAAATTATGTTTGGAGTCCATCATTCGGATTAAATACTTCAACTTCTAATATTGTGCAAGCAAATCCAACATCTGATGTAATTTATACGGTTGTTGGTACGGATGTAAATTCTTGTAAAGATTCTATTGAATTTCAGTTAATTGTTGGTGTTCCTCCAACTGTTTTTGTTTCTCCTCTTTCTTCTACTATATGCGAAGGAGAGAGTGTTACTTTAACCGCAAATGGAGCTAATAATTATAGTTGGAGTCCAAGTACTTCATTAAGTTCTAATATTGGAGTTTCTGTTGTTTCCACCCCTCAAAACACTACTGATTATAAAGTTATCGGAACAGATTTAATTGGATGTACAGACACTACAAATGTAGTGGTAAGTGTAATTCCATTACCTACGGCAACAATCGTTTCTGGTGGAGGAACAATATGTAGTGGAGATTCTGCTGCTATTATTGTTGATGTTAGTGGAAATCCGGATTGGAATTTAACCTATTCAGTAGATGGAGCTATAAGTAATATTACTTCATCTAATAACCCAATTGTTATTTTATCTGATAAGGAGGGAATATATACAATACCTTATATTTTGGACGCAAATGGTTGTTCAAATACCGGAACCGGATCAGAAATAGTGGATGTTATAAATAGGCCACAAGCAAGTTTTAATTTTTATCCTGATAGTCCAAATATGCTCAATCCTGAGGTTAGTTTTTCTAATACTTCAATTTTTGCAAATACTTATTTATGGCAGTTTGGAGATAATACTCCAAATAGTACGGAATTTAACCCAACTCATATTTATCAAGAAGATGATATATATCAGATAGTTTTATTAGCAGAAAATGGACCTTGTACCGATACTGCTTTCTCAAATATTACAATTAACCCATATTACGCACTTTATGTCCCGAACACATTTACCCCAAATGATGATGGTAGAAATGATATATTTGAACCAAAAGGAGTTGGTATAGAAAGTTTCGAAATCTACATTTTCAATAGATGGGGAGAAGAACTTTTTTATTCTGATAATATAGATATTTGTTGGGATGGAGGAAGGGCGGTTGCATCCGCTTATACATATGTAATAAATGTAGTAGATAAACTTGGGACTTTTCATAAAAAAACGGGGGAAGTTTTAATTGAATAGTTTATTTTGTAAAAAATTATAAATATGAAGGACGCATCAAAAATTCTGGATAAAAAACAATTACAACAAAAAGTAAACAGATTAGCTTGGCAAGTGTATGAAAGAAATTATACACAAAAAGAGATAGTAATTGTTGGTATTGAAAAAAGAGGTGTAGTGTTATCTAAAAGATTAGCAAATGTTATTTCAGATATTTCAGATTTAAAAGTTAGTAGTGCAACAATTTCCTTAGATAAAGATAACCCTTATTCTTCAGGAATTATTTTTAGTTTGGATAGCAAAAAAATAGAAAATAAGGTTGTAATTTTAGTTGATGATGTTCTTAATTCAGGAAAAACATTAATGTATGCTACAAAGGAATTTTTATCTGTGCCAATTCAGAAACTATCTACATTAGTTTTGGTAAACAGAAACCATAATAGGTTTCCTATAAAAGCAGATTATGAAGGTATGTCGTTATCTACAACATTGCAAGAACATATAAATGTTGTTTTCGGAAAAGAGGAGGGAGTTTATTTATCTTAGGACTTTTACTATTTCGTTCACACAACTACCTTTGTCGTTGCAAATAGTGTATTTTGCTTTATTATAAAAGCATTTCCTTTCTTGCATTTTATTTTCAATATACCTTCTTAAACTTTTGTCCGAAAGTTGAGAAATAATTGGTCGTTTATCTTTGTTGATGTGAAGCCTTTCAAATAAAGTTTCTGTACAACATTCTAAATAAATTGTTTTTCCAACTTCATTCATTAAGTCGATAAGATTATTAAAAGTAGGAGTTCCTCCACCAGTAGAAACAAGTACATCTTTTTCTTTTATTATTTCTTTCAGATATCTTTCTTCAAGTTTTCTGAAATATGTTTCTCCAGAGTTATTAAAAATATCTGAGATAGTTCTGTTTTCAGATTCCTCAATATATTCATCAAGGTCAATGTATTTTAAATTGAGCTTTTCAGAAAGTTGTTTTCCAATTTTACTCTTTCCTGACCCCATAAAACCAATTAAAAAATATCTCATTTAACAATTTAATAGAAATTTAACTCTGCAAAAAAACAATTATTATAGTAATTTTCAGTGTTTTATACCTAATAATTTTTTATTAAATAAAAAAGATATTTATTTATTGCAGAATAATAAATATAAATATATTTGCAACCGATTTTGAACGACCTGGTAGCTCAGTTGGTAGAGCATCTCCCTTTTAAGGAGAGGGTCCTGGGTTCGAGCCCCAGCCAGGTCACCAAAATATAAATAATCCCACTAATTTATTAGCGGGATTATTTTATTTAGATACTTTTGCTACTGCATTGCCCAGGTGCTGAAATTGGTAGACAGGCATGATTGAGGGTCATGTGTCCTACGGACGTGCGGGTTCGACTCCCGCTCTGGGCACGAATATAAAAAGTTGAGAAACAATTTCTTAAGTGGTTTTTCAAGGTCAGAATTGAAATTGGTGTCAGTGCAGAATAATACTAATTATTTTTATCCTCCGACTCTTTTGTAGTTGTATCCTTCTTTTTGGAGTATTTCCATTACTTTATCTCTAACATTTCCTTGTATAATAATTTCTCCGTTTTTTGCAGATCCCCCTACTCCGCATTTAGCTTTAATCATCTTCTCTAATGATTTTAAATCATCTGTAGTACCAACGAAATCCTTTATGATAACTGCAATTTTCCCCGCTCTGTGTTTGTCAATACACACTTTTAAATTTTGCTGATTATTTGCAATAGTTTCCATTTCTTCTTCTTCATATTCGTATTCAAAATCCGGATTTGTAGAATACATTACTCCTTTTCTGTTTTTATTATTTTTTCCCATTAGGTACAAGTATTTTTAAAGATTTCGGATTGCATTTTACAATCACATTTTTGTTTATTTTTTTTACTTCTCCATCCAGATGTATAATTTTATCATCTGACAGTATTTTCATTTCCTTTGTTTGTATAATTTCTACATGCTCAGATTGCTGAATTTTACCTCTTGCAATTTTAAGTAAAAATTGTGGTACTTGCCATCTTTTCATGTTTTTTACAATTACAAAATCAATTTTTCCATCTGATAAATCCGAGTTAGGAGATATCTTAAAGTTGTTTCCGTATTGTGTAGCATTTGCAAAGGAAATCAGAAGTGCGTTTATTTCTCTAACTTCTGAATTATATTCTAAAGTATATTTTCTTGATTTGTAGTTTAGTTCCTTAAAAATTAACTTTATATAATTCCAAAAACCCCTCTGTTTTAATCCTGAAAAAAGATTTGCTATATGGGCATCAAAACCAATACCACTTACATTTATAAACTTATCTCCATTAGCAGTGCAACTATCAATTATTTGGGTATCTGAGTTGTTTATTTGTTTTACTGCCTTAGCAATGTTCTTATTCATTCCTATATGATATGCAAATCCATTTCCAGATCCGCATGGTATTACTCCTAAAGTTATGTTTGTATCAATTAGTTCGGACGCAATTTCGTTTACCGTTCCATCACCACCAACAGCAATAATTATATTGTATTTTTCTTTTATTGCTAGTTTGCAAATTTCTTTTGCATGTTCTTGTTTTTCAGTATATCTAATATTATAATCAAATTTATTTTTTTCCAGATATTGATTTATATATCGTTCAATGTTTTTTTGTTTTCCTGTTCCGGATACAGGATTTACAATAAATTTAATTTTCATTTGTCATATTATTTTCAATCAAACTATTATTGTATCTCTGTATTATTGCGTGCAATAAATCTATTTTATCTTTTTTTACTTCTGATTTTATTTTTAGTTTACTATCCGAAAAATTATTTACTACTCCATTTCTTTCTAATAGAAATCCATCCTCATTAATAAGAATATACTGATTACTTAAATAACTAATTGCCCAATTTTTCTTTTCATAAATTGAGTTACCAAACGAATAAAATGTTTTGTTATAATTAAGTATATCTAGTGTTGTTGGCAAGATATCAATTTGTTGTGTAATTACAGAATCCGAACTTTTTAAGGATGAATCTCCCATAAAGTATATTATTGGTATTGAATATCTGCCAATTTTACTATTATATTTTTTATTGCTACTTTCAGGAGATGTGTGGTCTGCAGTTATTATAAAAAGTGTATTTTTAAACCATTCTTCATCTTTTGATTTTTCAAAAAATTGTTTTAATGCATAATCAGTATATCCTACAGATTCGTGTATTTGCAATTCTCCTTTCGGAAATTTATTTTCTAAATTTTCAGGGATGTTATAAGGAGGATGAGAAGTTAAACTGAAGAACGAACTAATAAAAGGTTGTTTTTCTTTTCCTAAATGTTCTGAAAAATACTCTAAAAAAGGTTCGTCATAAATCCCCCAAGAGCCATCATGATCGTTCATGTTTCCATATTCTTCCATTCCAAAATAACTATCAAATCCTGCTTTCTTACTAAACTGATAAAAACCCATTGTTCCTCTAGTTCCTCCATGAAAAAAGGAAGAGGTATATCCTTCATTTTTCAAAATATTTGCTAAACTTTTATATTTGTTATTTGCATAAGAAGAAGTTATAAAAGGGTCGTTCATTAAAGTAGGGATAGAAGCTGTAATAGCTGGCAGGGCTTCAATAGATTTTATTCCGTTTGAGTAAGCATTTTCTATCACTAACGAATGTGGTATTAAGCTATCTATAAATGGAGTGTAACCTTTTCCGTTATTGTAATATCCTACAAATTCCTTACTGAAACTTTCTAGTATTATTATTACTACATTTTTATTCTGAAACTCTCCTGAAAAATGATGCTTACAATTGTAAATTGAATCTATTTCATTTTCTGAAAAATAATTAACTTTCTTGAGTTCGTTATCTAGTAATGTATGTAAAACACAAAACGGACTATTTAATACCAAACTACTATTTTCTGAATTGCTCCACACTCCTGAGTCAATTGTTTTTATTGGCTTTAACTGAAATCCTCCTCTTGCTCCTAAAACAAAAATTCCTACTGAAAGCGAAAATAAAACAATGGACAGAAAAACATTTTTAATTTTCTCTGATGGTATATCTTTTATCCTAAATAATAATATGAGTTGTATTACTATGATGATAGAAACATGAGGAAAATCTATTATGTATTTAGGAATTAGTTGAAAAGCATCATTACCTCCATCTAATGAAATATATTCAAAAAAATCTGCAGTTGTTCTTTTTTGTGAAAACTTAAAATATTCAATATCTGCATTATTAATCATTATAAATGGAACATTTACAACATAAAAAATGATGTTTGTAGTTTTTTTATACCATTTATTTCCCCTAAAATTAGTTGGGAATAACAGAAAAATTAATAGAGGGATATTTATATAAAAAAGAGCAGAAATATCAAACCTTATACCTTCGAATATAGAAAGGAATATACCTGAAGAAAAATAAGTTGAATTATATAAATAAAATAAAATTCTACTAGAAAAATAGATCAGAATTAAGAAAAAGATTCTTTTATAAAATGTGTAAAAATACTTCATTTATTAGTCGCAATTACAATCTCCATTTCCGCAATTGTCATCTGATTTACTTAGTTTTTTATATAAATAAATAATTGCAAAAACAAAAAGTACAAAAACGATTATTTTCTGATAATTCATAAAATTTAATATTAATACAAAGTAAAGAATAATTATGGTATTTTTGGAGCGAAATAAAACAGATTATGAAGTTTGATAGGGCAGGATTAGATTCCGATAAATTAATACAGTTATATAAATCAATTCTAACTCCCCGTTTGATTGAGGAAAAAATGTTGATTCTACTTAGACAAGGAAAAATTTCAAAGTGGTTTTCTGGTATTGGGCAAGAAGCAATTTCAGTTGGTGTAACTTCCGCTCTAAATCAAGATGAGTATATACTTCCTATGCACAGAAATCTTGGAGTATTTACTACAAAAGGAGTTCCATTAGAAAGATTGTTTTCTCAGTTTCAGGGAAAGATGAACGGATTCACCAAAGGTAGAGATAGGTCTTTTCATTTTGGGACAAAAGAACATAATATTGTTGGTATGATTTCTCATTTAGGTCCACAATTGGGAGTTGCTGATGGGATAGCTCTTGCAAATAAACTTGATAATAATGGAAAAGTAACAGCTGTTTTTACAGGAGATGGTGGTTCTAGTGAAGGAGATTTTCATGAGGCATTAAATGTGGCAGCAGTTTGGGATTTACCTGTAATTTTTGTAATTGAAAATAATGGATACGGCCTTTCAACTCCTAGTTCCGAACAGTTCAGATGTAAACAATTTGCAGATAAAGGAAAGGGTTATGGAATGGATGCGTATACAATTGATGGAAATAACATTTTAGAAGTATATTCTGCAGTTACTAAACTGAAAAAGGAGATTTCAGAAAACCCTAAACCAGTTATTTTGGAGTGCATGACTTTCAGAATGAGAGGACATGAAGAGGCTTCAGGTACAAAATATGTTCCAAAAGAATTAATGGATGCTTGGTCAAAAAAAGACCCTCTAAATAATTATGAAAAGTATTTACTTTCCGAGAAAGTTATTTCTGAATCTGATATAAGTGAAATTAAGAATCAGATTAAAAATGAAATTAATTCTTCTTGGAGAACAGCAGAGGATGAGCCAAATATTACTTTAAATTCTCAATCAGAATTGGATGATATTTATTGCAAGTACTCATACTCTGAAATAGAAAAATCTAGAGGAAAATCAGAAAAAAGATTAATTGACTCTATTTCTGATGGATTGAGACAATCTATGCAAAAACACGATAATTTAGTAATTATGGGCCAAGACATTGCAGAATATGGTGGTGTTTTCAAAATTACAGATGGTTTTGTTGAAGAATTTGGTAAGGAAAGAGTCAGAAACACTCCAATATGTGAGTCGGCAATAGTAAGTGCTGCTCTTGGTCTGGCAATAAATAATTATAAAGCGGTTATGGAAATGCAATTTGCAGATTTTGTAACTTCTGGTTTTAATCCTATTGTAAATAATTTGGCAAAAACTCATTATCGTTGGGGACAAAATGCGGATATTGTTGTTAGGATGCCAACTGGTGCTGGTGTAAGAGCGGGTCCTTTTCATTCTCAATCTAATGAGGCTTGGTTTACACATACACCTGGATTAAAAGTTGTTTATCCATCTTTTCCTGAAGATGCAAAAGGATTGTTAATCGAATCAATAAACGACCCAAATCCTGTTATGTTTTTTGAGCATAAATCACTATACAGAAGTTCTTCCGAAATGGTTTCTGATAATTATTTTACTACTGAAATTGGTAAAGCAAATTTATTAAAATCAGGTGATGATATTACAATAATTTCTTACGGAATGGGAGTTCATTGGGCTTTAGATGTATTGAAGACCAATCCAGATATTTCAGCAGATTTAATTGATTTAAGAACTTTAATTCCTTTGGATAAAGAAACTATTTTTAGTTCAGTAAAGAAAACAGGAAAAGTAATTGTTTTGCATGAGGATTGTATGATAGGTGGTTTTGGTGCAGATTTGGCTTCTTTAATATCAGAAGAATGCTTTGAATATTTGGATGCTGCAGTTGTTCGATCAGCGAGTTTAGATACCCCTGTACCTTTTGATGCAATTCTGGAAGATAATTTCCTTCCTAAGCAAAGGTTTGAAGTAAAACTAAAACAATTATTAGAGTATTAGGAGTAATTGTTTCTTATAATGAATTAAAATTCCGATATTTGTAAAGTTTTTTAATTAAAACCTACTTATGAAAAACCTAAAACCAAAATTTGCATTCTTATTTTTTGTTGTTATATCTTTTTCTTCATGCATTACAAATAAGAATTTAGAATATATATCTTCAGATAACAACATAATTAAATCAACAACTTTTAATTATGTTGTTCAGAAGGAAGATTTATTATCTGTTCAGATTAGTTCTACAACAAAATCTGATTATGACTTTTTTAATCTGCAAGAAACTTCCAACCCTCAGTTAATGTCAAAAAACCCATATTTATATGGTTATTTAGTAAGGACAGATGGTATTGTTAATTTGCCAATGATTGGTAATGTTAAGGTTGAGGGGTTTACAATTTCTGAAGTAGAAAAAGTTATTCAGCAAATAGCTTCTACTTATTTTAAAGATCCTATTGTAAAAGTAAATATCTTAAATTTTAAAGTTAGTATTTTAGGTGAAGTAAATTCTCCAGGAGAATATAGTATTTTCAGGTCTAATCAAAATGTTTTGCATCTCATAGGAAAGTCAAATGATTTAACAGAATTTGCAAATAGGAAAAAAGTTAAAATCATCAGAAAAAATGGAGTTGAAACCTCTAAAGTAATTTATTTAGATTTAACAGATCCTAAAACGTTAAATTCAAAGAATTTTTACCTTCAACCACAAGACATTGTCTATATTGAACCTATGAAAAAGAAGTTTTATTCTGTAAGGAGTTTATCAAATGCAGTTTCAGTTTCTATTTCTGCTTTTACATTGTATTATTTAATAACTACTAATTAATGGAAAAGAAAACTAATCCTTTAGATAATGTAATAGATTTTAGTCATTTTTTTCATAGAATTATTAGAAATTGGTATTACTTTTTGTTAAGTATTATACTTTCTTTAGCTATAGCATTTGGTTATATTAGATATTCTCAGGAACAATATAAAAGTTCCATAAAAGTTATTATTAAAGAATCAGGAGAGTCTGAATCTGCTTCAGAGATATTATATAAAAACATAACAGATAATAAATCATCTATAAAAGATGAAATAAAAAAGTTTTCTTCTTTCCCTCTTATTTATCAAACTGTAGAGGATTTAAGATTTGATATCTCCTATTTTATTGTAGGGTCTATTAAAACATCAGAAGTATTATCATCTCCAATTATAGTAAGTTGTGACTTGTCAATTACCAAAAAAAATCCAATGCAATCTTTTGAGGTAAAGATTTTAGATGATGATAAATTCAATATATATAATCAGCAACTTGAATTAAATTCTGAGTTTTATTTTGGAGATAAAATTACCATTAATAATTATGAATTTGTTGTAAATAGAAACCCAGAATATCCTTTAAGTGAAGAATACCCTATATCAATATTTAAGTTTTCTCCTATAAAGAGGGTATCTAGAAATTATCAAGAAAGAATTCAGATAGAACCTCTTGAAAAAGGATCTAATATATTTTCTTTGTTTGTGTTAGAAGAAGACCAAGAAAAAGGAGTTGATTTTTTAAATAAGTTAGTTGAAAATCACATAAAAAATGATGAAGAAAGAAGAAGGGCTTCATCTTTAAATGCCGTAAATTTTATTGCAAATGAAATACAACTTATTGAGGACTCTTTGTCAATAATTGAAATGAATCTTCAGGAGTATAAAAACTCTCATAATATCCCAGATATTAATCTAAAAACACAAAGTATTTATAAAAAGATTTCAGAATTAGAGACTGAACTTTCTTCTTACAAATATCAAGATAAGTATTATCAATATTTAGATAACTACCTTAATAATGGAGACTCATTTGATGAAATAATAGCACCTTCAACTTACGGAATTACTAACGCTTCTTTAAACGAGTTAATAAGGCAGTTAGTATCAATTCAATTAGAAAAAAACATATTAATTGATGGAGGACAGATAAATAACCCTTCTGTTTCCGATTTTGATATACAAATTAGTCAATTATCAAAAAATATAAAAGAGTTAATTGTAAATAGTAAGAATTCGAATAGAGCAATTATTTCTGATTTAAATAATAGGATTTCAGATGAAGAAATATCTTTAAGTTTTTTACCTACTGAGCAAAGAGAATTATTAAATATTGTAAGAATTCAAGAAACAAGTGAATCTTTATATACTTTTTTACTCGAAAAAAAATCTGAAGCAGAGATAAATGCTTCTTCAATTTTATCAAATATTGGAATTCATGAACCAGCAATGTTTTTTAGTAAGCCTGCTGTTTTTCCTAATGTAAAACAGACCTTTTCAATTACTATTCTTTTAGGTTTTTTAATTCCCTTGTTAGTACTTTTACTTTTAGATGTTATAAATGATAAAATACGATCAAGAATGGATTTAGAAAAATTAACAGAGATTGAGATGATTGGTGTAATTGGAAGAAACCATGCTGCTAGATCTTTACTTACAGATCTAAATCCTAAGTCATCTATTTCAGAAGGGTTCAGAGCTTTGAGATCTAATCTCACTTATAAGAATTATGAAGGAAAAGATAAGGTGTATTTACTCACTTCTTCAGTAAGTGGTGAGGGAAAAACCTTTATAGCGTCTAATTTAGCGATTGTATTTGCTAATTCTGGAAAAAAGACATTATTACTTGGTGGGGATTTAAGAAGGCCAAAATTATATGAAGCTTTTGATACAAATAATAAAATTGGATTGTCAACAATTTTGAGTGGAGAAAATTCAATTGAAGAATGCACTATTAATCATGTTACAGAAAATTTGGATGTTATTGTTTCTGGTCCACTCCCTTCAAATCCTTCAGATGCTTTCTTAAATGAGACTTTCGAAGATCTAATTATAGATTTAAAAAGTAGATATGATAAGATTATTATTGACACTGCTCCTATTGGTCTGGTTGCAGATGCGTATATGATTACGAAACATACTGATGTGAATTTGTACGTTGTAAGGCAAGATTATACAAAAAAAGAAGTATTGCGATTTGTAAACGATTTACATGAAAACAATAGAATAGAGAATCTTTATTTAGTTTTAAATGATGTCGGAGCTGGTAGTGGTGTGTATGGTTATGGTAAATACGGCTATGGTTACGGCTATGGATACGGCTATGGCTATACTACTTATTTAAGCGACTCTGACTATTTTGATGAAAATGAAAATTAATAAACCTTGAAAAACAAGTATAAAAACCCTAAAGTGATTGCAGAAATTGGATGTAATCATAAAGGTGAGATGGAGATTGCAAAGCAATTATTGAAGGTTGCTGCTGAAAGTGGTGTTGAAGTAGTAAAATTTCAAAAAAGAAATAATAAGGAATTATTAACTGAGGAGCAATACAATGCAGTGCATCCTAATCCAATAAATTCTTATGGAGATACTTATGGAACTCATAGAGAATTTTTGGAGTTTGATGTAAATCAACATAGAGAGTTGAAAGAATATGCTGAAAGATTAGGACTTATGTACTCAACTTCAGTTTGGGATACTACCTCAGCAAAGGAGATAAGTAGCTTAAATCCTGAGCTTATAAAAGTTCCTTCAGCATGTAATAATCATTTCGATATGTTAAAAGTTCTAAGAGATGATTATAAAGGAGAAATCCATATTTCATTTGGAATGACCACTAAAGATGAGGAAGAGCAAATCGTTTCATTCTTTGAAGAAACAAATCAAGGAAATAGATTAGTTCTTTATTCATGTACTTCTGGTTATCCTGTTCCTTTTGAGGATGTTTGTATGTTAGAAATCGTCAGAATTAAAGAGAAGTTTAAAAATAGAGTTAAAGCAATTGGTTTTTCTGGACATCATTTAGGAATTGCGGTTGATGTTGCAGCATATGCGATGGGAGCTGAATGGATTGAAAGACATTTTACTTTAGATAGAACTTGGAAAGGAACGGATCATTCAGCATCCTTAGAGCCTACAGGACTTAAAAAGTTAGCTAGAGATTTAAAAGCTACACATAAAGCACTAACTTACAAACAATCAGACATTTTAGGGATTGAACAAGTTCAAAGAGATAAATTGAAATACAGAAAAAAATAATGAGTGTAATTGCATTTATTCCTGCAAGAGGAGGTAGTAAATCTATTCCAGAAAAGAATATAAAATCTTTTTGTGGGAAACCTCTTGTATTTTGGAATTTACAAGAGTTACAAAACTCAAATGTAGACAATATTGTTGTTGCAACAGATTCTGAGAAAATTAAGAATATTGTAAACTCATTTAATTTTTCAAAAGTAAGTGTTTATGATAGAAGTAATGAGAACTCTCAAGATATTTCTTCTACTGAATCTGTAATGTTAGAATATATAAATAATATAAATCTATCTGAAACTGACACTTTTATGTTAGTGCAAGCTACTTCTCCATTTACTCAGAAAAATCATTTTAATGAAGGTTTAGAATTATTTGAAAAACATGATTCTGTTCTGAGCTGTTGCGAATCAAAAAGATTTTCTTGGAGAGGTGGGAAAGCTCTGAATTATGATATTTATAACAGACCCAGAAGACAAGATTTTGATGGTGATCTAATTGAAAATGGCGCTTTCTATATTTCTTCTGTTTCAGACATTAAAAAGACAAATAATAGAATTTCTGGAGATATTGCTACTTACAAAATGCCAGATTTTACTTACACTGAAATTGATGAACCAGAAGATTGGATAGTTGCTGAATCATTAATGAAAAAGTTTATTTTGAAAGATAAAACTCCAGATTTCTCAAAGATTAAAATCTTCTTATCTGATGTAGATGGAGTTTTGACAGATGCGGGAATGTACTATACTGAGAATGGAGATGAGTTTAAAAAGTTCTGTACATATGATGGAATGGGGTTTCATCTATTACAAAAAACAGGTATTAAAGTAGGAATACTTACAACAGAAGATAGAGAGTTAAATAGAAGGAGAGCTAAGAAACTCGGTTTGGATTTTGATTTTCATGGTGCAAAGGATAAATTACAAATTGTAAAGGATCTGTGTGAAAAGGAAAATGTTTCCTTAGATGAAATTGCATATATTGGTGATGATGTGAATTGTTTTGAACTCCTTTCAAATGCAGGCGTTTCTGCTTGCCCTATGAATGCAGTCTCTAAAATTAAATCTATCCCAAATATTATTCAACTACAAAGGAATGGAGGTGATGGTGTTGTTAGAGAGTTAGTTGAACTAATACTTCCCTAAGATGAAAATTTGGAGGGATATTAAGGATTGTATACTTTCGTATTGTTATCCGAAAGGGCAATATTTTCTGGTTTCATTTCCGAAAACAGGTCGTACTTGGTTAATGCATATGATTAATCAAATGAAGGAACAAAGCAATCATATATTAAAAAAAGAGAAATACTTTATCTTTAATGAACATGATGATTCGGAGATAATTCTTGAAGATGGCACTAGAAATAATTCTTTAGATATTTTTAAGTTTAATTCTAGATTCAGGTACAAAAGAGGAAAAGTTATTTTCTTAGTGAGGGATCCTAGGGATGTAATTGTTTCTCACTTCCATCAGGTTACAAAAAGAGCAAGAAATCCTTTTGTTTTTAACTCTATTTCAGAATTCGTGAAAGATGATATCTTAGGATTTAAAAGAATAATTCATTTTTATAATTTATGGCAAAGAAATAAAGATATCCCTAAAGATTTCCTATTAGTTTTTTATGAGAATCTAAAAAAAAATGGAATTCAGGAATTACAGAGAATTAATGATTTTCTAGAAATAAATATTTCAGAAGATAGTATCAGAGATATATATGAAGAATCTTCTGCAAGTAAAATGAGAGAGAAGGAAATAAATAATAAATTAGAAGGATTTAATGACTTTGGAAAAAACAGAAATCAGTTAAAAGTAAGAAACGCGAAAATTGGAGGGTATAAATCAGAATTATCTGATGAAGATATTAAATATTGTAACTCAGAAATGAGACATTTAAATTCATTTTTTGGATATAAAATATGATAAAATTCATTACATCTTTTTTCTATTTTTCCAGATATTTATTTCTGAAAAAGAAAGTAGATGTTTTATTTTATTATCCAAAACATTTTAATAGAGGAGAAAATGATGAAAATCTGTTTCTTAAACCACTATATAAAAGTTGTCAACTAAACAATATTAGCTATTTAATTTTTGAGGAACCAGATAGAGATTCAGATAAAGCAAGAAATAGAGAAGCTGTTCATTTTGATTTTATTTATTTTCTGATAATTTTACTTAGGAAAATAGGATTTACAGAACAAAAAATAGGTAAATTTCTATCATTTACTTTTTTAAGAGGAATTAAATTCAAAAATTATATTGTATTATCTCAAAGTATGTTAGAAATATTTAGAGTAGTGAATAAAGACGCTAAACTGTTTGATTTACAACATGGAATGATTTATTCGGATAAAGAAAGTTATATTAAAAATAATATTGTTAACTCAAGGTTATCAGAGAATAATGTAGAATTATTAGTTGTAGGAGAGGGATTTAAAGAGATTTTGGAGGCGGCGGATTCTTCTAATTATTTTAAAAAGAATATTCATGTAATCGGAACAAAGAAACATAAAACGTTTTTTCATGCTCACCCAAACAGATCTGTTTTAGTAACGCTTCAAATTACAGAAGACCATACTGAAGAGCAAAATCAGAAACTATTCGACGAGATAATAAATATGGTTAATTCTAATGATGATTTTATATTTTATATTAGAAATCATCCTAGGTTTAATAACTGTATTGATATTAGTGAATTAGAAAAGAAAACGAATGTTGCTCCAAGATCTTTAGTACAGTGTTTCAGAGATTGCTCTATTCATTTAACCGCATACTCGACTACTACTTTTGAGTGTGCTGAGTTTGGTATTCCAACAGTATTTCTTAGGTCTTTAAAGGATAATTTCAATATGTTTGAGAATGAGTTTAAGTATCCGTTTGACGCTACTTTAAAAGATATTCTCTTAGATTACAAAAGATATTCTGATGAAGCAATAAATTGGAGAGAAAGGTTTTATTCTGAATTTGATGAACAAAAATTTATATCTTTACTAAAATGAAGAAAAAGAAAATATTTTTAGGAGGTTATATTGATTATCTTAATGCTCAGAATATTAATTGTAAATCAATTGCTACACATTTAGATAAGAATATATTTGAGGTTTATACAATGAGATTTTCAAATAATAATTATGAATTAATTCCTGGGGTAAGTATTTTTAATTGTTTTAAACCGTATCAAATTTCTATTCCTATAGCAATGATTTTGGGTTTGATAAGATGTGATATTGCATATTTCCCTAAGCATTTAGATACACCAAATTGGTTGTTGAAGTTTGCAAGAATTCTAAGAAAACCTGTGTTTACTACTATTGAGATGAATATGTGTGACAGAAGCAAATTAAATTTAATTGATAATTTTGGAGATGTTGATAAGATGAAAAGACACTTTGATTTAATCCCATATGTTTATGGTATTTCTAAGTTTATTATTTATAAATCTACATGCGGAGTTAAGTTGCAGAAGAATCCTTTATATCTTGGAGTTGACAATGAGCATTTTTTTTATAGAGAGAGTGAATCATTAAAAGATATTGTGTTTATAGGAAGTTTGATACAAAGAAAGAATATAGAAGAATTTTTTAAGCTTGCTAAGAAATTTCCTAATCTTAATTTTCATGTTGTCGGAAACAAGAAATATCTTAAAGTTTCTAGAAAAAGGAAGATTAATTATAAAGATGAATGGCAGAATAAAACTAAAAAAAATACAGAGTTAGAATTTCTAGATAATATTACTTTACATGGAAAATTGAGTCGTGATAATCTTCCAAAATTATTGAGAAATATGGATCTACTATTCCTTCCATCAAGGTCAGAGGGATTTCCAAAAGTAATATTAGAAGCAGCCGCTAGTGGGGTTCCATCAATAGTTTATTCTGATTATGGAGCTTCAGAATGGATTGAAAATGGAAAAAACGGCTTTGTTGTAAATGAATTTGATGAAGTGATTAATATAGTTAATAAACTGATTGATAACGATCATTTACTGCAGTCTTGTTCTAAAGATGTGGTGTGTTTAGCAAAGGAGTTCTCTTGGAAAAATAAAATTAAATTTTGGGAGGATGAAATTAATAATATATTGAATGATTAGACAAAATACATATTTAGTTATCACACCATTTTTTCCTTCAAATGAATCTTTTGTAGGGAATTATGTTTATGATCAAATTAAGGAGATACAAAATCAGAGTAATTTTAGTATTGAAATTGTAAAAGTTGTTTCATATTTCTCTTTGGAGTCAGATTATGAATTTAAAGGGTTTAAAGTAAAGATTTTTAAGACTTTTGATTTTCCATATTTCATTTTTCCTGGATTGTTTAATAGTTGCAATAAAAGAAGATTTTCTATATTCTTGAAAAAGAACAATATTACTAATATTTCTTTTTCTCATTCTCATGTTTCTTATCCTGCAGCGTATTTAGTTGAGGATTTAACCTGTACTAAAATAGTTCAGCATCATGGATTAGACGTTCTACAATTATTAAATGGAAGAAGTCATATTATTAAGAGATTCCAGAAAACTTATCTGATTAAAAGAACAATTAGTCATTTAAATAAATCAGATTTGAATATTGGAGTTTCAGAATTAGTTTTAAAGCAATTAAGAAAATATCCTACTTATTCCCCGAAAGAGGAACTTGTTTTGTACAATGGTGTGGACACTTCAAAATTTTATCCGGTAGAGGTCGAAAAAAATGATGTTTTTACAATAGGATGTGTTGCAAACTTTTGGGAAATAAAAGATCAAATTACGTTGATCAAAGCTGTTGAGAGAATATTTTTAAAAGGAGAAAAGATCTTATTAAAATTAATAGGCTCTGGGCATAAATTAGATGAATGTTGCAATTATGTTAAAAAACATAATTTAGATTCTATTGTTAGTTTTGAAAGTGAAAAAGAACATAGTGCGTTAAATGTTTTTTATAATGAAATAGATTTATTTGTTTTGCCATCTTATTATGAAGCTTTAGGTTGTGTTTATTTAGAAAGTTGGGCTACAAACACCCCTTTTATTGCTGTCAGAAATCAAGGAATCTCAGAGTTGATACCTGATGATATGAAAGATAACTTCTTAGTTTCAAAATCTGATGAATTAAATCTTTCAAAAAGAATCTTAGATTTTAAGAACAATACAGTTTCATTTCCTTTTGATGAAAAATATAATATTAAAAATACAATTTCTAATTTCTTAAAAAATCAAGTGTTTGATGAGTAATTTTATCAGAAATATAATAAATAATATCAAAAGAAATAATTTTGCTAAGAAACAGAGAAGTAAGGTTTTAGAAGATGGAACTTTACTTAATGCTTTTAATAATAAGAAAATTATTTTTATTCATATTCCGAAAACTGCTGGTATTTCTTTGGTGATATCAATTTTTGGAAATGTTACTTTAGAAGGACATAGGTCGGTTAGTTTCTATAAACAAGTTTTTGGGAGTAGATATTCTGATTTTTTCACTTTTACTATTATAAGAAACCCATGGGATAGATTGTATTCTGCTTATGAATTTTTAGAGAAAGGAGGGATGAATATACATGATAAAAATGCATTTAAAATTCATCTATCTATTTATAGAGATTTTGAGGACTTTGTACTTAATGGTCTAAATGAAAAAATAATTTGGGAAATTATGCATCTTATCCCTCAACACGAATTTGTTTGTGATAAGAATGGGAAAATCATAGTTGATCATATTGGAAGATTTGAGAATCTTAACAAATCTATAGAAAAAATAAACGATATCTTAAAATCGGACTTTAAGTTAGAACATCATAATAAAACTGATAAGAAAGACTATAAAGATATTTATACTACTAAAATGATTGAGAAGGTTCATCAGATTTATCAAAAAGATATTGATATCTTTGAATATAAATTTTAATTATGTTAAGGTTAATTGTCAGACAAGCAAATTGGGGAATAATAGGTTCTGTTTTTGCATTTGTAGTTGGTTTTTTTGTAAAAACATATGTAATTAGAGAGGTGGGAACTTCAGAGTGGGGTAAATATGCAACAGCACATACTTTTGCAATGTTTGCAGATACAATTTTGTCTTTAGGTATTCCTTTAGTTATATTGAAGTTTTTCCCTTCATTTATGCAATCAAACAAAGCAAAAGCTAAATTTTTGATTTATAAATTTTTGAAATATGCATTAGTTACTTCTGTCTTATTTTTATCTATTATGTTCTTTTCTTCTTCTTCTATTGATAAGTACATTTATGTTAATACGGATAATTTTTCTTATTTATTATTGATAATATCAATACATGCTCCTATTTCAATTTTTATGGGGATTATCACTTCAATATATAGATCGGTATTAAAAATCCGTGAGATAATAATTTTCGGAACTTTTGTAAGTGTTCCTTTAAGGGCTGTGCTTACATTTTTAGTTTTTCAGTTTTCATCTGATATAGTTTATTTTGTTTTTGCTGAACTCTTAACACAATTTGTTGTGATATTTTTGTTGTATTATAATTTCCATAGAAAAGAAATGAATTTACTAGTTGGTAATGTTCCTAAATTGGAACTTGGTAAAGATGTGGTAGAATACGCTAAAAACATATATTTAAATTCAATAATTGTGTTCTTTTCCGGACAATCTTTAGCATTTGTTTTAGGAATAATGTTACCACCAAAAATGATGGGAGTTTATAGTATTATTCTTACAATAACTGCACTTACATTATTTCTAAATAAAAATTTAAGAAAGATTTTTGCTCCAGTAATCTCTAAATTGTATTCTGAAAAGAATTTTTCGGAACTAAATTTATTATATAAGAAAACAACTTTTATGATAAATCTTCTTACAATACCTTTTTCTATTCTGATTATATTTTTTACTGATGATATACTAATTGTTTTTGCAAAAGATGGTTCGTTACTTGAATACAGAAATTACCTTATAGTTGTAATGATAGCTAGGATTATATCATTATTAGCAGGTAATACAGGTTCATTTATGCTTATGGCTGGTTTAGAAAAACAATCTTTATATATTGAAAGTGTAAAAGCGATTTTGATTACAGGTTTAGCGGTTTACTTGGTAGAAGATTATGGTTTGTCAGCTATTGTAAGTTTGTATATTATTTTTATGGTATTATCAAATTTGTCCAGCTTATTCTTTATTCAGAAAAATATAAATATAAATCCATTTAGTAAAGAATTGTTTTGGTTAATCTTTTGTTCAGTTCCTTTGTTTTGGGCTTCAATTAGATTTTCAAGCCAAATAAATACAAATATGTACTATTATCTTCTTGCACCAGTACTCTTGTACCTACTATACTTTTTGGTGTTCTATAAAAACATTAAGAAATTATATAAAGAAATTATCTGATGAAATGGTTCCTAAAATATGGATTTGTTTTATTATTATTGAATACAATATTATATTCAATACCAGAAATTAATGTTGTTGCTCCTATAATATTCTATTTCTTAATGGGAATCGGACTTCTTTTATTATTAATAAATCCCCTTCAAATAAAAGATGTTATTTTTCACAAATCATTCTTCTTTTTATTACTTATTAATGTGATAAATATTATTTACTTTTTGTTTTTTGAAGATGGATTTAATCAGAAATCTTTAGAGTTTTTAATGGCTAGATTTGTGCAGTTTTCTCTAATTTCTTTTGCTGTGTATTACAATTTTGATTATTTTAAAGATAGGTTTCCTAAATTATTGATAAATATAATTGCTTTTGTAATTATTTTAGGGTTATTTATTAATCCACATTTATTTTCTGGAAGATATAGTGGAATCATCTGGAATCCTAATATGCTAGCTTCTCTTTCAGTTTTAGCTTTCTCTTTTGTACTCATGAAAAATGAAAAGAAAACTAATTTAGATGTATTCTTGTTAATATTATTTTTTATTGTTTCTATTGCTACTGGTTCTAGATTAGCTTTACTTGGAATTGCTTTAGTATTTATTTTTAAATTCGGATTGTCTTTTAGTAATATAATTTATGCATTAATGGGATTAAGTTTGCTAATTATTTTGTCAACCACAGATCTTGATACAAGCTTTAATAGAGTTTCTTCCCAAAGTTTCTTTAACGACAGAACAGAACAATTTAATTTTGCGATAGAAAATCTAAACAAGAAACTTTGGTTTGGATATGGATTAAATGAATATTCTGGATTACCAGAAAAAATTGAAACTCCAGAAGAATATCAAGGATTCTTTATGGCTTCGCACAATGGTTATCTCTCCCTTTTTCTTCAGTATGGGATTGTTTTTGGATTTTTAATAATTATGATAATTCTAAGAAAATCTTTCGTATTATTTTATTATTATATAAATAAAAAACAAAAAGGTAATATATTTCTTTTTATAGTTTTATTAACTTTAATATCCACTTTATTTGAAAGCTTAATAACAGGAATTAATGAATTTCAGACTATATTATTTTGGTTTAGTTTAGCGTATCTATCTTACTCAAAATTCATTGAAGATTATGAATCTTAAAGTAATTAACAATATATCAGACTTCAAAAATCTGGAGGAGGACTGGAATAGACTTTTTAGAGAAAAGAATAGTTATTCTGTTTTTCAATCTTTTGAGTTTAATTATTTTTCATGGAAATATGATTTAAGTAAGTCAAGAAACATATTATCGATAGTAGTATTATATGATGATAATTATATTAAATCAATACTGCCTTTTTATATTGACAGAAGATTAAGATTAAGGTTTATAAATGACATACATGCTGATTTCTGTGATTATCTAACAGATATTGAGGTTGATCTTGATTTAGTAGTGAAAGAGTTGAGATCTAATTTTACAATAAGATATTTTAATCTTATTAACATAACAACTAATTCGTCTATTTTAGAAAAGAAATTACCAAATTATTGTAAACTTACACTCTCTTCTGAATATTCAATTTTACAATTAGGAAAAGGTGTTTTTCCTGAGAATTCTTCTCAATATAGATCTAAACAGAAAACAGAATTTAGGAGAATAATTAAAAAACATAAAGATAAAAAACACGAGTTAATAGGTTGTAATATTTTAGATTTTCCAATTGATGAAATAGAAAATTTAAGAGGTGATATGATTAAATTAGGTTTGAGAGATAAGAATTATTTGCCAGCTGCTCAATTATTATTAATTGAGGCACTTTACAATAAAGAAAAAATTATTCTTAGTATTGTTAAAACTAATAATAAGATAAATGCTATTTCATTTGTTATAAAAGATTCTACTCAATATTTAACTTGGATAGATATGTTTGATAATTCAAAGATGATTAATATATTTAATTATATCTCATTAATTACCGTTCTGAGTTCAGAAGAATCTGTAATAATAAATTTTGGAAGGGGAGGATATAGATATAAATTATTAAACTTTATTCCTCAGTCAAAAGATTTATTTTCATTGCAAATATTTTCATCAAAATGGCAGGAATTAAAGTATAATCTTGAAAGCAATGTTGTTTGGTTTTTAAGAGGTGTTTATAAAATATTTAAGAAATGAAAGTGTTTACATATTTTGTAGAGCCAGCTTCTTATACAATTGATTTAATTGTAAATGTACATTCAAAACAAGGAATAGAACATGCTTTTATAAACTCCAAATCCGAAGCAATAACAAACGAATTTCTTTCATCTCCAATTTTTTTATCAAACTTATCACTTATTCAGAAAATAAAATTTATTCGTTCCACCAGGATTAAAAATGATTTTGTTATTATTAACGGATATAATAATTATGTATTTATACTGACTTTTTTATTCAATATATTTTCTATTAATAAGAAAAATATTGCTGTCGAATCAGATACTCAATTAAAGATTCCAAATAACATTATAAAACAAATAATTAAATACATCTATCTGAATGTAATTTTCAGAAATAAATATGTTTTAGGTTTTGCTGGAGGCACTAAAACACATAAAGATTTATTCATTCATTATGGAATGAAAGAAGAAAGAATTTTTATGATTCCTATGATGGTGAATAATAAAAAGTATTATCATGAAAACAAGATCTTTCCAGGTAAGTTTACTTTTTTGTTTGTTGGCAGGTTATTAGATACAAAAAATGTTGATGTTCTGTGTGAAAGGTTTTTGTCTGCTTTTTCCGAAAAAGATTCAGAATTAATAATAGTTGGAGGTGGGCCAAATCTGGAGGTGTATAAAAGAAAATATAACAATGAAAAGATACTGTTTAAAGGAAGTGTTTTTGGAGATATCTTATTAAGATTATATCATAATTCCTCTGTCTTTGTATTTCCTTCATCAGTAGAATCTTGGGGATTAGTTGTAAATGAGGCTATGTCATCATCTCTTTCTGTAATTGCTCATAAAGAAGTTGGGTCTGTACATGATTTGATAATAAATAAAGAAACAGGTTTTGTAATAGATAATTGGGATGAACTAGAGGAAAAGATGTTAGAAATATATAATAACCCAGATTTAAATAGAAAAATGTCGGAAAATGCAGTAGCTTTGATGAAGGATTATTGGAATTATAATTTATACATAAAGAACCTATTATTTGCAATTCAGAAAGTTAAACAATGGATTTAAACAATAAGATTAAAAATACAATAATAAATTTATCAGCACGGATTAAAAATTCAGATGATAGTAAATGTATTTTTTACCACGATATTCATTCTGAGAACAGATTTACAGATATGTCTACTCCTGTAGATCTATTTGTTAAACACATTAATGTAATACGAGATTTAGATTTCGAAATTGTTCATGAAATTACTAAAGAAAAGAATCAGATTTCTATTTCTTTTGATGATGGATTTAAAGGTCTGTATGAGAATATTGGGATAATCAATCAATTAGAAATACCTATAACGATTTTTGTTGTTTGCTCATTTTTAGATAGGGATAATTTCCTTAGCACTAATAACCTTAAAGAGCTTGCAAAGAATAAATTTATTAAGATTCAATCTCATACTCTTTCCCATTCAGAATTACCAACCTTAGATTCTGACTCTTTACAGATGGATCTTCAAAAATCAAAAGAAGTTCTAGAATCAATCTGTGATACTGAAATAAATTCAATCTGTTTCCCAAAAGGGTTATTTGATAAATCTACTATTAAAAAATCATCAGAAGTAGGATATAATAAACAATTCTCTTCACTGCCCGGCTCGTATTATTCTGAGGTTTTTCCATCTGTAAAAAGAAGAAGCTTAGTTCAATTTGCAGCAGAAAAGGAATTTAGATCCATATTGAGGGGAGGTGACAATATTTTGTATAATTGGTATTATAAAAAACATTTTGTGAAATGAGAGTTTGTTTAGTTTCTTCTTCTTTTTACCCAGCAATATTTTATGGTGGCCCTATTTCTTCTACTTGGGATTTGTCAAAGAAATTAGGAGAGAAGAATATTGAAGTTTATGTTTCTACAACAAATGCAGATGGGAATAAGAGAATAAAAGATATAGACACAAAAGAACATATTAAACAAGCAGAGAATGTATTTGTGAGATATTATCACGAACAGCTTATTAATATTTTTTCTTTTTCCTTTTTGTTTGGTATTTTCTCAGATATCAAAAAATCAGATGTAGTTTATATTCAATATTTATTTCATTATACAGTTTTGTTTTCTCTCTTGTTTTCAGTTTTTTTAGGAAAGAAAATAATTCTATGCCCTAGAGGTAGTTTCTCTAGTTTTACTCTTTCCAACAAAAGAAGTTGGTTGAAGAGATTATGGTTATTTTTATTTATTTCACCACTTAAGCACAAAATAATCTGGCAAGCGTCTTCTTATTTGGAGAAAGAAGATATTTTATTTTATTTTCCTAAAGTAGATGTTAAAATAATCTCTGATGGTATTGATGTTGACAGTTTTAGTAAATCTCATAAAATAGATAACAAAGAGTTGCTAAAAAAATACACAAATAAAGATTTCAAAAGTGTTTCAGATGTAGTTTTTTCTATGGGAAGATTACATAAAATTAAACGTTTTGATATTTTAATTAATGCTTTTAAATTGTATCTATATGACAATAAAAATGCGAAATTATTAATTGCGGGAGCTGATGATGGAGTGAGAAATTCTTTAGAAAATCAAATAAAAGAATTAAAGTTAGAAGATTCAGTATTTATGATTGGCTTAGTAAATTTTTCTCAGAAAAAAGAATTGCTTAGTAATTGTTCTTTCTTTTCTCTGTCTTCTGATTTTGAGAGTTTTGGAATTGTAGTTTCAGAGGCTTTAGCTTGTGGTGTTCCTGTTGTGGTTTCTGATAAAACTTCTTGGAAAAATATAGAGAGAAATAATTGTGGTATATTTGTAAAAAACCAAAAAGAAGATTTCTGCACTGCTTTTCATCAGATCAAAGAAAGAAATTTTACCTCTGAAAATTGCAAAAGGTATGTGAAAGATAACTTCGATTGGGAAATTATTACAAAGAAATTTTTAACAATTCTAACGAATAATTAATGTATATACTTGGTTTAAATGCGTTTCATGGAGATTCATCAGCTTGTTTGTTAAAAGATGGAGTAGTAATAAATGCTACAGAAGAAGAAAGATTTAGGAGAATAAAACATTGGGCAGGATTTCCTTCAGATTCAATTAAATTTTGTTTGGATGACGCGGGAATTTCTATTCAGGATTTGGACTATATTACTATATCAAGAGATCCGAAAGCGAACATCTCAAAAAAGATACTTCATACACTAAAAAATAGAGTAGGAATAAAATCTGTTTTTGATAGACTTTTAAATTCTAGAAAAGTAAGTTCAATAAAATCAGAATTATCAAAGATATTTAATGTAGATGAATCTGAAATAAAGGCTGAAGTTTATAATGTGGAGCACCATAGAAGTCATATTGCATCTTCTTTTTTTGCGTCTAGTTTTCAGAATTCAGCTATATTGTCAGTTGATGGTTTTGGAGACTTTACTTCTACAATGACTGCAATTGGTAAGGATAATAAGATTCAGGTTTTAGATTCTGTAAATTACCCTCATTCACTAGGTATATTTTATACAACTGTAACTCAATTTTTAGGTTTTCCTAACTATGGAGATGAATATAAAGTTATGGGATTAGCTCCTTATGGTGAAGCAAAATACTTAAAAGAACTTTCTACAATTATAGAACGAACAGAAGATGGTTTCTTCACCTTAAACAAGAAGTTTTTCAAACATTTTAAGGAGGGAGTTGCAATGGATTGGGAGAATGGAGAACCATCAATTGACTCTCTTTTCACTAAAGAATGGGAGAGTCTTTTTTGGAAATCAAGAAAGAAAGACGATACCTTAGAACAGTTTCATATTAATTTAGCTACTTCAGCACAAATATTTACAGAAGAAATGATATTTTATATGCTTACTAAACTACATGAAAGAACCGGATTAGAGAATATTTGTGTTACAGGAGGTGTTGCTCAAAATTCTGTTGCAAATGGAAAGATATTAAGAAACACACCTTTTAAAAAGATGTATGTTCCTTCTGCAGGACATGATGCAGGAACTTCTATCGGTTCTGCATTATATCTGTATAATCATATATTATCAAATGATAGATTGGAGGAAATAAAAACGGCATATTTTGGCAAAAAATCTGATAATAATGAAGTTATTGATTGTTTAGAAAAATATGGAGTAAAATATGAGAAAGTTGATGATGATATTTTATTTGATAGAGTTTCCGATAAACTTGTAAATGGTGGAGTAATAGGATGGTTTCAAGGTAGAGCAGAGTTTGGACCTAGAGCTTTAGGTCATAGATCAATCATTGTTGACCCAAGAAGAAAGGATGCAAAAGACTTATTAAATGAAAAGATAAAAAGAAGAGAGAGTTTTAGACCATTTGCTCCTTCAATTTTGGAAGAATATATAGAAGAGTATTTTGTTCAGAATGATGAGGTTCCTTTTATGGAGAAAGTTTATGATATAAAAAAGGAAAAACACTCTGAAATACCTGCTGTAACTCATGTTGATGGAACTGGAAGACTGCAATCTGTAAATAAGGATATTTCCCCTAGATATCATAGATTGATTACAGAATTTAAAGACAAAACAGGAGTTCCTATATTATTAAATACTTCTTTTAATGAGAACGAACCAATTGTAAACAAACCGGAAGAGGCATTAGATTGTTTTCTAAGAACTAAAATGGATATGTTAGTAATGGAAAATATCATAATTGAAAGATAATGGAGGATACTTTTTACGATAATACACCTTTCGAATACGGATATTCATCAAAAGAAGAGATTTTAGACAATATGAACCCAAATTTGAAGGAGATTATTATCGAGAATAAAGACAAGGTTATTTGTGATATAGGTTGTGGATGTGGTAGAAATTTACTATTTGCATCAGAATACGCTTCAAAACTAATAGGAATTGATTTAAGTGAAGAATCTTTAAGTTTTGCAAAAAAGTTTGTGAAATCTGAAAACATGGAATTAAAGTTAGGTGATAATTTAGACATTCCTTTAGAATCAAATTTCTCTGATTTAGTCATTAGCGATGGAGTTTGTCATCATACTGGAGATACCATTGGAGCTTTTAAGGAATGTGTTAGGGTATTAAAACCTGGAGGATTATTGTATCTGGCAGTGTATAAAAAGTACAGATATTATCCTTTTTTATATAAATATATTGGATTCTTTTTAAGAGTTTTAAATAAAAACAAAGTGGGTAATTTTATTATGGAAAATACTTTTGTACTTTTACATTTTTTAATGTACAAGATATTCAGAAAACAAAAGTTGATCCTTCAGGAAACAAGAAATATATTTTACGATTATTTTATCACTCCTATCTCAACATTTCAGTCTAAAAAGGATGTTGAGTCATGGTTAGATGATAGTGCTTGTACTTTGGAGAAATACGACAGAACAAATGGTAATTGTCATGTGTTTATAATTAAGAAAGGTGAATAAGAAGCCAAAAATATCAATTGTAACGATATCTTATAATAGTTCAAAAACTATAAGAGATACTATAGATAGTGTTATTTCTCAGGATTATGAAAATATAGAATATATTATAATTGACGGAAAGTCTACGGATGATACAATTGATATTATCAAATCATATGGGGGTATGATTTCCTTCCTTATTTCAGAAAAAGATGATGGATTGTATGATGCAATGAATAAAGGAATTAGAGCTGCTACAGGAGATGTTGTTGGAATTTTAAATTCGGATGATTTTTATTATACAAATCATGTAATCTCTGATGTTGCTGAAGTTTTTATTTTTAATGATGTAGATTCTGTTTATGGGGATTTGTTATATGTTGATACTGTAGATACAGATAACATCAGAAGGTATTGGAAGTCAGGTAATTTTAATGTACAAAATATGAGAAAAGGATGGACTATACCACATCCAACATTTTTTGTAAAAAAAGAGATTTATAATAAATTTGGATTGTACTCTATACGTTTGAAAAGTGCCTCCGATTATGAAATGATTTTACGTTTATTGTGTAAAAATAAAATATCTATAAGTTATTTACCAAAAATAATGGTAAAAATGAGAATAGGGGGAATTAGTAATTATTCCATTTGGAATAGATTAAGGGGAAATAATGAGGATTATATTTCTTGGAAAATGAATGGTCTCACCCCTCCAATGTTTATAAGATTAAGAAAACCTCTGTCGAAACTAGGTCAATTCTTTAAAAGGCCTAAAAAAGATGCTTAAAGACTCAAAGATATATATAGCTGGTCATAATGGAATGGTTGGTTCAGCAATTTTCAGATTGTTAAAATCTGAAGGTTATTATAACCTTCTTTTGAGGTCCTCCTCTGATTTTGATTTGAGAGATCAAGATCAAGTAAAAGAATTTTTTGAAAAGGAAAAGCCAGAGTATGTATTTTTGGCAGCTGCTAAAGTTGGTGGTATTCTTGCGAATAGTACTTATAAAGCTGATTTCTTGTATGACAATATGATGATTCAGAATAATGTTATTCATCAGTCGTATAAGAATAATGTAAAGAAACTCTTATTTTTAGGAAGTTCCTGTATTTATCCAAAACATGCTCCCCAACCTTTAAAAGAAGAGTATTTATTGACTGATTCTTTAGAGCCGACAAACGAGCCTTATGCAATTGCAAAAATTTCAGGACTAAAGATGTGTGAGTTTTATAACGAGCAATACGATTGTAATTTTATTTCTGCAATGCCAACAAATTTATATGGACCAAATGATAATTATGATTTAAAATCTTCTCATCTGATTCCTGCTTTATTGAGGAAGTTTTATGAGTCAAAAAACAATAATATTAATTCAGTAGAAATTTGGGGAGACGGAACTCCATTTAGGGAATTTTTACATGTAGATGATTGCGCTAAGGCTTGTTTATTTTTAATGAAAAATTACAATGAAAAACAATTTGTAAATGTTGGTAGTGGAGTAGAACATTCAATTTCTGAAGTTGCGGAAATTATTAAATCAAAAGTCGGTTTTGAAGGTGATTTGGTTTATAATAAAGAGTATCCGAGTGGCACTCCAAGAAAACTAATGGATGTAAGTAAAATAAACAATCTTGGTTGGAAACATGAAATTTCCTTTGAGAAAGGAATTGAGTTAGTTTTAGAAAACATAGAATTAGAATTAGAAAAATATAAATAATTGAAAGTATTAATTATTGATAATTTTGATTCTTTTACTTATAATCTTCATCATTATGTAAGCGAATTTTCTGAAAGTTGTGATGTTTTTAGATCAGATAAAATTATTGAAGTAGAGGTTAAAAAGTACGATAAAATTATATTGTCTCCAGGACCTTCTTTACCAAAAGATCATCCAGAAATTTTCAATATTTTAAGAGATTATTATTCCTCAAAATCTATTTTAGGAATTTGTTTAGGACACCAAGCTATTGCTGAGTTTTTTGGTTCTGATTTAAAGAATCTATCAGAAGTAAAACATGGGGTAACTTCAGAAAACATTACCATTAGGGAAGATATATTGTTTGATAATTTACCTGAAAGATTTCAAGTTGCTCATTATCATTCATGGGTTGTTGATGAAAGTAGTTTGTCAGATAATCTGAGGGTTACATCCAAAAATGAAGAAGGATTAGTTATGTCAATAAATCATAAAAAGTTTGATGTAAAAGGTATTCAATTTCACCCGGAATCTGTCTTAACTCCGCACGGAAAACAAATAATTAAAAATTGGGTTTTGTCTTAATTAAAATTAGGCGAAATCCAGTCCTTTTTTCGTTCTAGTTTTAAGTCTTTAAGTATGTCTGCTTTTACTCCTAAAGATAGGGTGTACGACTGTTGATATCCTGTAGGAATCCAATGAAATTTCATTTCCCAACAATGTAGATCTCTGTAAACATCAATAGAAGTATAAGAAAAATCTTTATCTGTAAAATCATAACCAGAATGAAATCCTAACTTCCATTTTTGAGTAATTTTTATATTCCCAGAAAAACCTAAAGTATTTGTAGATGTAGTTTCGGAATTTAGAGTAGTTCCTTTATTTACAGATTGTGAAAAATTCAGATTAAGATTCCATGGAATTTTATAAAAATCTCTTTCTTCTTCTTCTTCTTCTGAATCTTCTTTAGATTTTGTGAAAGTTTTATCATTTATACTAAAGCCTGCAGAAAGGTTTGAATTCTTGAATCTGGCAATTCTGTTGTTTTCTAACAATTCAAATTTGTGTTCTCTTCCATTTTCTGATAGTGTGTAAGGGTCAAATACACTACTATAACTTATATTTATTTTATTAAAAAGTTTTGTTCTGAAATTAAAACTAATATTACTGAAGTTAAAGGAGTCTGCAAATATATTGTAAGAGGAATTTATGTTCATACTTTCAATTAGTTTTATCTTATTAGTCTTTTCTGTAGAATCTTTTTTATTCCTTATTTTCATCCCAAAGATATTACCTAAACTAAAAGAAATATTTCCACTTTCATTTTTTCTTGGACTTCCATAAATCCCATTTCCCATTACAGAATATGTTTGTGTGTTACCCAAACTGTCAGATTGTACAGTTTTATAGAACCCATATTTTTCATCTTCAAACGAAGGATTATATATAAAAGATAAGTTTGGTGTAATTACGTGTCTGAATGCTGCAATTTTTCCTGTTTTAAATTGAGAAATTCCGTAAATTTTAGTGTTTATTGAAGATGAGAAGTTATAGTCTCCACCTCTAGTAAATTTATTTATTGTATCTGTAATTAGGTCTGTTCCATTCCATTGTTTCTCTATCTGATTTAAATACCATCTTTCAGAAATGTTTATACTCTGTGTTGCGGTAAAATATTTCATCAGTTTAAAAGATGAACTAATAGGAATGTTATGTCTCATACCTGTATTAAAATCCTGTAAAGTACTTCTATGGAAAAGTAATGAATCTTCTGTAGATATCTGATTTTTTGTATTTAAATTATATCTTATTCCTATGTTGTCGTACCAATTTTTTGTTCCTTTATTTCCTATGTTTTTAAAAGGATATATTTTGTTCATACTAAAAGAAACATCTGGTAGAGTAAGGTTTACTTTATGTGTCTGGGTGTTTTGATTATGATTTAAACTAGAAGATATATTAAAAGGAGTTCCTTCCCATCTTTTACTTAATGAAACACTTGATGTAAAAGTATTTGTAAGATAATTGTTTGTTGTAGTAAATGTATTGTTTTTATGGTAAGTACTACTACCAGCATTTACATTTGCAGAAAAAGTTACTGTCGGATTTGCTTTCGGATCTTGTCTGTGGGTCCATCTTACAAAAAAGTCATTTTTAACGCTATAATCGGGGAAACCAATTTCACTATTTATAATATTTCCGTAACTTAAATTTAAGTTTCCATTGTATTTATACCTCTTTTTATATCTTAAATTTGATTTTGCATTCCAACTTCCTTTTGTGTAGATGTCTCCTTTTATCGATAGATCCATATAATCATTTAAGGAGAAATAATATCCAGCATCTTTTAAGAAAAAACCAAGGTTTGCACTTTCCCCGTATGATGGAATAATTATTCCGGAACTTTGTTTATCAGTATTAGGGAAATAACCAAAAGGCAAAACAAGAGGGGTAGGAATATTAAAAACAGTCATATATGCTGGCCCTGTTACAATTTGTTTTTTAGGAACTAATTTTATCTTATTTGCTCTTATTGAATAATGAGGTCTTTCTGCATCACATGTTGTGTATTTTCCTCTTTTCAGATAAAGTATATCAGTATCTGTTTTTTTTACTTTTACTCCATGTATATATCCTTCACCCTCTTTTGTTATTATTTTCTTTACAATACATTTCTTGCTTTTCAAATTATAAAGTATTTCAGTAGCTTTAAAACTTTCATTTCCTTCTTTAAAAACAGGGTTTCCTACTAAATTACCTATACTATCTATTGTTCCGATTGCTTTTATTGTATTCTTATCCCAATCAATTTCTATTATGTTTGCGATAATGTTAATATTACCATAAGTAATAGAGGCATTCCCATAAAGAAAGATCTTTTTATTTATAATATCTTGTATTATTGAATCTTTACAACTTCTGATGATATCGTGTTCTAGAACTGTATTTACAGAGCTTTTAGGTATTGTATCACTTACAATATTTGCATACGAATTGTTGAAAAATCCTGTTAATAAGAATATGAATGCAATATATATAACTATTTTATTATTCAATCTAAGTGTTATTTTTGTAAGTAGAACTAATATTAATTCTAGATTGGCAAAACTAAGTAAATTCTATCACTATTCAGAATCATTAGGTAAACGCATTTTTTTGTGTTTTCTTCTTTTTTTTGTATTTAATTTTTCCTCTTTTTCTCAATCTCAGAATAATAATTTAAAAACCATTGTTTTAGATGCAGGTCATGGAGGTAAAGACCCAGGAAATTTAGGAACAGGAAGGTATAAAGAGAATGAAAAAGAAATAGCACTTATAGTTACCTTACTAGTTGGTAAGTATATTGAGGAAGCTTTTCCGGAAGTAAATGTATTATATACCAGAAAAGATGATTCTTATCCTACTTTAAGAGAAAGAACAGATTTTGCAAATGATAATAATGCAGATTTATTTATCTCCATTCATTGTGATGCTTTTACAAAGTCTTCTGCACACGGAACCTCTTCTCATGTTATGGGTTTAAATTATTCCGAAAAGAATTTAAGAGTAGCTCAGAAAGAAAATTCTGTGATATATTTGGAAGATAATTATGAGGAAAATTATGATGGATTTGACCCCAATACTCCTGAAAGTTATATTATCTTTTCATTAACACAAAATATTTATATGGATCAAAGTATTCAGATTGCGAATAGTGTACAAAAACAATTTGAAGATAGAGTAAACAGAAGAAATAGGGGAGTAAAGCAAACTCCTTTGTGGGTTACTTCAAGGGTAAATATGCCATCTGTATTAGTTGAGTTAGGTTTTCTTACAAATCCTACTGAAGAAGATTTTTTACATTCTGAAGATGGACAAGTTTATATGGCTTCTGCAATTTTCAGAGCTTTTAAAGAATATAAATTACAAACGGATGGTGTTTCTGTTGATATAGAAGAAAAAAAATCAGATGAAAAAAATGTAAACGAAAAACAAGAAGAAAAGAAGGTAGAAGTAATAGAAGAAGATAAAAGTAAGGAAATAGTTTATAAAATTCAGTTAGGAACTTATTTAGAATCTATGAAAAGTTCAAATTTATTTTCAGGATTAGAAGTAGAAGAAGTAAAATCAAACGGTACATTTAAGTATCTGATTTATGCAACATCAGATAAAAAACAAGCAGACAAACTTAAAATTAAATACAGATCAGGAAAGTTTCCTGGGGCGTTTATAATAGCATTCCATAAAGGCAATCAAATAAGTGTAAAAGAAGCCTTAGATTTGCAAAACAAATAAAATTATGAGTAATAAATACACATCTATAAAAGTTGGGGTAATTTCTATACTATCTATCTTCTTACTTTATTACGGTATTAACTTCCTAAAGGGGGTAAATGTAATGAGTAACGCAAGAGTTTTACATTCGTATTATAATGAGATTGCAGGGTTAACTGAAGGTAATTCAGTTACAATAAAAGGGTACAAAATTGGAACAATAACTAACATTTTTTTTGATAATGAAAGAAATAATGAGTTGAGAGTTGAGATGAATATTGAAGATGACATCCAGATACCTTTAAATACTGTTGCTAAAATTGTTTCTTTTGATTTGATGGGAACTAAAGGAATTTCATTTGTTTTAGGTGATACTTCTGCATTAGTTGTTTCAGGAGATGAACTTATAGGTGATATTGAAATTAGTTTGCAAGATGAGGTTAATGCTCAGATCCTACCACTTAAAAATAAAACAGAGGAATTAATTGGATCTATTGATTCGGTTATGACAGTTATTACAACTGTATTAAATAAAGAGGCTCGAGAAAGTTTAAGTAAATCATTAATAAGTTTAGATGAAACATTTACAACTTTATCTGAAACAATGATAATTGTAAATAAAATGGTGCAAGAAAATCAAGAGAATATCAATAGTATGATGACAAACTTTTCTTCTATTTCTGAAAATTTAAACTCTTCAAATTCAGAAATAAAGAATATACTTAGCAATTTCTCATCATTTTCTGATAGTTTGGCGAAAGCGGACATTCTTTCTACACTAAATAAGATTGATGCTATTACTTATAAAATTAATAATGGAAATGGAAGTTTAGGTAAATTAGTAAATGATAAAGAACTTTATGAGAATCTAAAGTCAGCTTCAAAAGAATTGGATGAGTTAATAACTGATATGAAATTACATCCTGAAAGGTATGTTAGTTTTTCGATTATTAGCCCACAAAATAAACCATATGTAGAACCAAAAATAGATAAAGAATAATGGAGTTATCAAACATCATATTTGTTGTGTTATTTATCGCATTTATGGTATTATTTGTCATAAATTTAAAGAAGATAATATCTAACATAAAACTAGGTAGAGATGTTGATAGATCTGATAGAAAAGCAGATAGATGGAAAAATATGATTAGAGTTGCACTTGGTCAGTCAAAAATGACAAGAAGACCAATTGCAGGTGTTTTACATATTATAGTTTATGTTGGATTTTTAATCATAAATATTGAAATGATTGAAATTGTAGTGGATGGAATTTTCGGTTCTCACAGATTCCTTTCATCAGTAATTCCACAAAGTTTATATAATTTCCTTATAGGTTCATTTGAGGTTTTAGCAATTTTAGTTTTAGTCTCTTGTGCAATATTCCTTTTCAGAAGAAATATTATAAAAGTTAAGCGTTTTTGGAGTAAGGAGATGACGAAATGGCCAAGGTCAGATGCAAACATTATCTTGTTTTTTGAGATATTATTGATGACTGCCTTTTTATTGATGAATGCAACAGATTCTATTTTGTTATCAAGAGGAGATAGTCATTATACAGTTGCATTTTCAAATCCTATTTCTCAATTTTTTGTCCCTTATTTTACTGATTTTTCAACTGAAAATTTAAATTTGATAGAACGATTTAGTTGGTGGTTTCATATTATAGGAATCCTAATTTTCATGAATTATATTCTGATATCAAAACACCTTCATATTTTCTTTGCTTTTCCTAGCACTTACTTTGCAAACTTAAATCCTTTAGGTCAGTTTAATAATTTAGAATCAGTAACTAATGAGGTAAAACTAATGATGGATCCGAATGCGGACCCTTATGCTGAACCTCCTGCAGACGCTCCTACTCCCGAATCTTTTGGAGTTAAAGATGCAACAGACTTAAATTGGGTTCAGTTACTAAACGCTTACAGTTGTACCGAATGTGGAAGATGTACAGATAATTGTCCTGCAAATCAGACTGGGAAGTTGTTATCTCCTAGAAAAATAATGATGGATACCAGAGATAGAATTACAGAATATGCAAATAACAAAAGAAAAGGAGAGCAGGATACTAAAGCTTTATTAGGCGACTATATCACTCCAGAAGAATTATGGGCATGTACATCTTGTAATGCCTGTACTGATGCCTGTCCTATTGAGTTAGATCCTTTATCCATAATTATGGATATGAGAAGATATTTAGTTATGGAGCAGTCTGCTGCACCAACGGAACTAAATATGATGTTTACAAATATTGAAAATAATGGAGCTCCTTGGCAATTCTCGGCAGCTGACAGATTAAATTGGAAAGATGAATAAATTAGTAGAAAAGAAAGTTGATGGAGAACATATTTCTCCAGTATTACCAGATGATATTAAAAATTATCTGATAGATATTGATGGTACAATTTGTGATGATATACCTAATGAAGAGCCAGAAAGAATGGCTACTGCAAAATTATATCCGGATGCTTTAGAGACTCTAAATAAGTGGTATGATGAGGGACATTATATTACATTCTTTACATCCAGAGTGGAAGAACACAGAGAAATAACAGAAGTTTGGTTAAAAGAGAATGGATTTAGATATCATTGGCTTTTAATGGGTAAACCTAGAGGTGGAAATTATCATTGGGTAGATAACCATATTGTGCGTGCCACTCGTTTTGATGGGAAGTTTACTGATTTAGTAGAGAAGGAAGTTTCTATTCAAGTTTTTAAACCTTAATTATGAGTGAATTAGAGGTGAAAACAATGGCAGAGTTTATAGCAGAAGGAAAAGAAGCTGATATTCTTTTCTGGGTAGGGAGTGCCGGAAGTTTTGATGATAGAGCTAAGAAAATTACTCGTGCTTTTGTTCAGATTTTGAATAAAGCAGAAGTTAACTTTGGAGTATTAGGTTCTGAAGAATCATCAAGCGGAGATGCGGCAAAAAGAGCAGGTAATGAGTTTTTGTTTCAGATGCAGGCAATGATGAACATAGAAGTGATGAACTCATACAATGTAAAGAGAATAGTTACAACTTGTCCGCATTCGTACAATACACTAAAAAACGAATATAAAGGTTTAGGAGGAATGTATGAAGTTTTGCATCATACTGAGTTTATTGCTGAACTTCTAAAAGAAGAAAAACTAAAAATCACAGGAATTTTAAAAGGTAAAAAAATTACTTATCATGATCCTTGTTATTTGGGGAGAGCTAATAATGTATATGATATCCCTAGGGAATTGATTAAATCTTTAGGAGTAGAACTTGTAGAAATGAAAAGAAGCAAACGACTTTCGTTTTGTTGTGGTGCGGGTGGTGCACAAATGTTTAAAGAAGCAGAAAATGGTAGTCAGGAGATAAATATAAACAGAACTGAAGAAGCTCTTGCGTTAAATCCGGATATTATTGCAACAGGATGCCCGTTTTGTAATACTATGATGACAGATGGAGTAAAATCAGTAAATGAAGGTGCAGCTGAAGTATTAGATATTGCAGAACTAATAGCAGAGAATATATAGTATGGTTTTCCCTTTTGATATTTTAAATGACTCTTCCAGATTGTGGTTGTATGGCTCAGAAACAGAATTAACTAAGCAACAAACATCACATATCTCGGAAAAACTTACTACTTTTTTAGAGAGTTGGGAATACCACCAACAGAAACTTACTACTTCTTTTAAAATTTCTGAAAACAGATTTATAATTATTGCGCTAGATGATAGAGAATATGGAGTAGGAGGTTGTTCTATGGATGGATTGCAAAGATTGATACAAACCTTTGAACAGGATCTTTCTATATCTTTAATGAACAGATTAAATGTGTTTTGCAAAATAGGAGAGGAGATACAATGCATACCTTCTTTTAAATTAAAAAGTGTTGCAAACTCTGCAACTCTATTTTACGACCTTACAATACAGAGAAAAACTGATTTACATACTTTCCTAAAATCAATTAGTGAGGGTTGGTGTTCTAGATTTGTTTAAATTCCTATAATAAGTTTAAAGTTTAATTGTCGTGGAGTTAGGTAGTTTGGTACCGCATATTGTCTACCACTTACATCTGCTACCCAAAGGTAAGAAACGGTATTATCTATATCTAACAAATTAAATACTTCTGCAGAGATCCACATATTATTTAAATTGTTTAAAAATCCAATTTTACTCTTTTTGTCCTCAGCTTTTATCACTGCAGAAAATCCGATATCTACTCTTCTATAATCTGGCATTCTTAATATATCGTTAAATTTTTCTGCATTTGGTGGCCCGAATGGGAGTCCGGTTCCGTACATCATACTAAGGTGCATTTTATAGTTCGGATTTCCTGGCAAATAATCCTGAAAAAACATAGAAAAATTAACTCTCTGATCTGTTGGTCTGGGTATAAATCCAGGGTAAATTGTTTCTCCTGTTTCATTGTCAATATAAAAATCTCCTTCAATATCTTCCTTTGTTTGCATTACTGATACAGATGCCCAACTTTCTACTCCAGAAACAAATTCTCCATTTATTTTCATGTCAATTCCAGTAGCATAACCATGAGAGTTGTTTTCTGCCAAATACTGAATTCGTACATTATCCACTTTATACGGAATTAAGTTGTCTAAATCTTTGTAATACACTTCAGATACTAGTTTAAATGGTCTTCCCCAAGCGTAAAATAAATAATCAGAACCAAGTACAAAATGCGTTGATTTCTGGCTCTCTATATCTGGGTTTAATTCTCCATCCATATTTCTTAATTCTCTGTAAAAAGGAGATTGATAATAAATTCCTGTTGCAGCTCTAAACACAACATCTTTTTCCCAAAGTGGGATGTAAGCAATGTTTAATCTGGGAGAGATTAATTTCTCATTATTAAAACTCCAATAAGATGCTCTAGTTCCTGCATTTATGCTAAAGTTTCCTATTTCTTTATTTATTTGTAAATAAGCAGAGTTTCTTATTGATGATAAGTCAATATTTGTTTTCAGAAATTCAGTCATCATAACTTGCTGATTTGTGTCCGAAACACCTCCGATATTATCATGTGGGTGTGGTAAAGTAAATCCTGCAGAATCGATAAGAGTCCATTCTTTAATTTGGTCTGAAATATCTTCTTTTTGCCATTTTATACCCCATTCCCATTTAGTGTTTTCGTTTGCTATGTAATGTCCGTTTAATGTTGTATTTATAACTGTTGCTTCCAGATTGTTTCTGGCATGATTAATAAATTTACCAACTCCTCTATCAAATTTTACATCTCCAAAATTATCCGAACCTAGATTGTTATCTAACTGAAAAAGCCAATATTCCCCTAAAATATCAAAACTTTCAGATTCAATTGTTTTAAATGCAGAAGTAATAATATTTATCTTTGTTTTTAAGTTCGGAGAAAACTTACTATTAAATGCCGCAAAATAAGTGTTGTATTTATCTGATTCCTGTCCTTCAAAGTAAATTCTTAGTTTTAAAGCTTCATTAAGTGTTCCGAATTCTGTGTCTCTATCTCGGGGAACCATCCGGTATGTATTTTCAGATATATTTGTAAGTAAACTAACTTCCCAATTGTCTTTTATTTGGTATTTAAATAAAGTTTGAAGGTCAGAAAAATTAGGTTTGTATTCTGCTTTGGTATCCATTGCATTTAGCAAATACTGATTACTTTTATTCCTGAAACCAACTAAGTATGTAAACCTATTATTAGGAGATATTCCTTCCAGATGAGCAGAACCACCAAGCAAACTTAAGTTGATACTTGCCTTTGTTTTTGTAGGATTTTTATATGTTATATCCAAAACGGAAGACATTTTGTCTCCATATTTTGATTCAAACCCTCCAGCAGAAAAGAGAATATTTTCTACCATATCAGAATTTACAAAGCTTAATCCTTCTTGTTGCCCAGAGTGAACTAAAAATGGTCTGTACACTTCAATTCCGTTTACATAAACCATGTTTTCATCAAAATTACCACCTCTTACAGAATATTGAGAACTTAACTCATTTGCAGAACTAACTCCAGGCAAAGTTTTTAAAACGGATTCCACTCCACCACCAGAGTTCGGAATTAAACTAACATGTTGTGTTTTTATTTTACTTAGGGCTTGTTTTCTACTTTTTTTATCTCTTACTATTACATCATCAATTAACTTTCCTTCAGGGCTAAGTTGTATGTTTAAGGTGTAATTTTGTCCTTTTTTTAGCATGGGAATCCGGATGCTTTTTGTCCCAAATCCGATAAATGAAACTTCTATTATTACAGATCTGTTTGCTTTAAGTTCTAATAAATATTTTCCGTTATTATCAGAAGAAACTCCAAAGTTTTCGCCTTTTATTAGGATGTTTGCTCCTGGCAAGATTTCTTTATTATTATCAGTAATACTACCATTAATAGTTTGAGCCGAAATAGTAAGACTAAAAAACAAGAAAAATAAGATGTAAATATGTTTATACATATGCTTGCAAAAATATAAATAATGTTGAGCTTCTTAATAAACAGAAACAATTATTGTTTATTATATTTGCACTTAAATAAATTTAGTAAGATGAATAATTTTTTATCCGCAAAAATTGTACCAATATTCTATATTTTGATAGGAGCTATATTTCTGTTTTTTCCTGAAATACCTCATTATGATATTGTCAATAAGGAAAAACATACTATTGTAGCACTTACATTTACCAGAGAGATAGGTATATTGTTTGTAGTTATAGGTTTGCTTATCAGAAAAGTATATGTTATATCAAAAAGTGTTTATAGACTTATGAATACAACATTTTTAATTATTATGCTTTTGTTATCTTCAATTGGTCCTATGATGTACTTTTTATTACCAACTCAACCAATTCAATTAATATATATAACACTTATAAATGTTGCTTTTGTATCTATTTATATTTATGAACGAAAACAATAAAGATGAAAAAGGTTTTAATCTTATGTACAGGAAATTCCTGCAGGTCTCAAATGGCAGAAGGTTGGTTACGCCATTTTGCACCTGATAATGTTCAAGTTTATAGTGCAGGTACTCATCCAGAAGGAGTAAATCCGCACGCTATTCATGTAATGCAAACTGCAGGAATTGATATATCTCATCATACATCAAATAAAATTGATGATTATATGGATATGGATTTTGATTTTGTAATTACAGTTTGCGATAATGCAAAGGAAAGATGTCCGTATTTCCCAACAACTTCCACAAAACTTCATGAATCTTTTACAGATCCAGCAAATGCAACAGGTACAGATATAGATCAACTAAAAGTATATATTGAGGTTAGAGATCAGTTAGAAGATTTCTTTAAGAGATTTGCTGAGGAAAATTTCCCTTCTTCTGTAGAGAGTGGTTTGTTTTAATAGTGCTAATAACTTAAGTAATTACCTAAATAAAGTTAATGATTTAGGGGGTAGATTATTATCTGATAAAAAATTGATTTCAGAAGAAATTGGGTACATGGATACCTTTAAAGATACGGAAGGAAACAGATTGGCTTTCTGGTCTAAAAGGTAAACTCTTTAGTGAAGACTGTTTCGTTCCCTAGTTTATCTTTTACAATCATTTTTAGTGTGTGCACTCCTTTTGATAATTCAGAAGGGTAGTAGGTTAATAAATCTTTTTTGTGTTCGTACTCCATTAAAATCCACTTTCCATCTAATTCTCCTCTATAAAAATCAATTCCACTTTCATTATCTTTAATTTTTATGGAGATGCTTTTATGTGTTCCGAATTTATTTTTTTCTGTTGAGATAGCAAAAGCATAAATTGATGGATTTGTAGTGTCTGCTATAATAGCGTAACTTCCAAATTCTCTTGTTTTTGAAGATAAAAAACCATCTCTCCAAGTTTTTCCTTTGTAGCTAAATGTTCCATTTTCTCTTAATTTTGCTATATATACTTTATCTCTTAAACTTGATGGAATATCAGATTTTAATGAGATAACAATACTTTTGTGTAATGGAATATTTGTATTCATAAAATTATGAATATCAGATAATGTACTATTTGTTTTTGCAGTTCTTGAATAACTTATATTGCAATTTTCGTAGAGTGAATACTCAGCAATATGTGCTTCAAAATTATCTTTCTGAAAAATATTTGCCTCCGAATAAATAAACTGTTCGGATTGTTCTAATTTTCTAATTTTTGTACTTCCTACCTCTGATTTTACATTAAACTTTATTACAGAAGTATTATTTTCAATATCGCTTACTTCAAATTTTATTTCATGTAATAATGAATCTGAAAAGTGTAGAATACCTTTGTTTATATTTGTTTTGTAATTTGATAATTTGTTATAAGGTAAACTATAACACCTGTTAAAACGAATGTTGTTGTCGTTATATTCCTTGTAATCAATATGAGAATTAATAAATCTCTTTTCAGAAAAACTAAGTTCATCTACTTCAAAATGATGTATTAACTTTCCGTCCACATACATCTTAATAGAATACACTCCATTTTTGTTGTAAGGAGCTCCGTTTTGCCTGTCAAAAGTACTTATTGCAAAAGAGATGTCTCCATTTACAACTATATCAGAATTTGAAGTTAATTTATATTCTGAATCTACTTTAGTTAATGGGATTCTCAATTCATTATTTTTATTATTTACAGATGAGTTTTTATGAGGATAGATTTTTATTTCTGTTAATATTGGATTTATATCATCTTTTACATCAAAGCCAAATTCTAAAGGATTTAATGGGTGTTCGGTTTTACTATCTCTTATTTCAAAATGTAGATGAGGACCTCCACTTTGTCCGGAATTCCCTGATAATCCGATTATATCTCCTTGTTTTACTAACAAACTGTTTTTAGTAGGGTAGTAATTAATCTCAAAACTTTCTTTCTTATATTGTTTTTTCTGAATAATCTTTTCAATTTCTGGGTTAAATGCTTGCATATGTGCATAAACAGAAGTGTGTCCTGTAGTTGGGTGAACAATATAGATCACTCTGCCATATCCCCATGTAGATACTTTAATTCGGCTTATATATCCATCTTCAATTGCATATATATTTTTACCTTCTACACTTTCAGTTTTTACATCAATGCCAGTATGAAAATGATTTGCTCTTAACTCCCCAAAAGTTCCTGACAAAAGTAGCGGGAAATCGAAAGGAGAAATATAACTTTGACTAAAGGAACTTACTGATATTATGGTAAATAGGAAAGCGAAAATGTTTTTCATGAATTGATTTTTAAAAATATTTACAAATATAACATCAAATAGTATTATAAATTGCTAATAAATCTATAAGTTTGTAACAACAAAACAATATGAAAGAAGTAGTAGAGAACATAGAGAAAAAAGTACTGAAAATCATATCGTTATATCGTTCTTCACAATCAGAAAAAGAGGAAATTTTGTTGATGAACGAAAAACTAAAATCAGATTTGAATGAAAAAAATAATCTGATTAAAAGTTTAGAAGAAAAGATAAAGTTATTAAGAATAACAAAGTCGGTAGCTACTCAGGAAAGCGAAATAAATAAAGAAAGCCGACAAAAAATAAATGAGTACGTGCGGGAGATAGACAAGTGCATTGCACTTTTGAACAAGTAGAATACAGAACATTTAGTTTTAGAATGTCGTTAAAGATTAAAATAAATATAGCAAATAGGACTTATCCTATGACTATTAACCGAGATTCGGAAGAAAACATTCGTAAGTCGGTAAAAAAAATTGAAGAACGATTAAAGTTTTATGAAAAAAATTACGCAATTAAAGATAGACAAGATTTATTAGCTATGTGTCTGATTGAAATTGCAACAAAACTAGAGTCTGTAAATAATAATACTGAAAAGGAAGACGCTTCAATAAAATCAACCTTAAAAAGTATTGAATCTGCTTTGTCAGAAATATAAATAGTTCTTTTACATAAATTAATTACCCGCATTAGTTATAATTGTTAAATTCAACATTTAAGAAATTAGAGTATGACTCGACTTTTCAAAAGCAGGCCTCAACCCATTAGGGTTTCTCTTTACAGAGAACAGTGGACGTTTGAGACTGGTTGGCATCTTTATCCCTATATTATTAGGAATTTAACAGAACTAGTGTGGGTTTTTTTATTAACCAAACAAAACAAAACAAATGGATCCGATTACAATTATAGTTGGGGTAGTAACCCTTTTAGTTGGTGCAGTTATCACTTTCTTTGTTCTTAAAAATACAGATGTTGCTAAAAGCAAAAGTATTATTGATGATGCCAAAAAAGAGGCGGAAAGAATAAAAAAAGAAAAGGTATTACAAGCCAAAGAGAAATTTATCGAGTTAAAATCAGCACATGAAAAATCGATAAATGAAAAAAACAGAGAGTTGAATAAATCTCAGACCAGAGTTAAGGAAAAAGAAACCAGACTTAACCAAAGACTAGGAGAAATGAACCGTAAAGAGAAGGAACTTACGGAAGAAAAATCAATCTTAGAGAAGCAAATAGGAATACAAAACAATAAACAAGAAGACCTTGATGCTAGTAAGAAAAAGATAATTTTACAATTAGAAGAAATATCTAATTTAAGTGCAGAACAGGCAAAAACTGAATTAGTTGAGACTTTAAAAGATGAAGCAAAAACAGAAGCTTTATCTATTATTCAGGATACTATTGAAGAGGCGAAGCTTACTGCAAATCAGGAAGCTAAAAAGATTGTTATACAAACAATACAAAGAACTGCAACCGAACAATCTATTGAAAATGCAGTATCTGTCTTTAATATAGAATCTGATGATATTAAAGGTAGGATTATTGGTAGAGAAGGTAGAAATATCCGTGCTTTTGAGGAAGCAACTGGAGTAGATGTTATTGTAGATGATACACCTGAAGCAATTATTTTATCTTGTTTTGATTCTGTAAGGAGAGAGATTGCAAGACTTTCGTTACATAAATTGGTAACTGATGGTAGAATACATCCGGCCAGAATTGAAGAGATAGTTAGAAAAACTACTAAGGAAATAAATGATGAAATTATTGAAATAGGTAAGAAAACTACTATTGATCTTGGTATTCATGGTTTACATCCTGAACTTATCAGAATGGTAGGGAGAATGAGATATAGATCTTCTTACGGACAGAATTTATTACAACACTCCAGAGAAACAGCTAACCTTTGTGCTACAATGGCTGCAGAACTAGGATTGGATAGTAAATCTGCAAAGAGAGCAGGACTTTTGCATGATATTGGTAAGGTACCTGATGATAATGCAGAAACTCCGCATGCTATTTTAGGAATGCAACTTGCCGAAAAACATGGTGAGAAGCCTGACATTTGTAATGCAATTGGTGCCCACCATGATGAAGTAGAAATGACATCTTTAATTTCTCCGCTTATACAAGTGTGTGATGCTGTTTCGGGAGCAAGACCAGGGGCAAGAAGACAAATATTAGATTCGTATATAAGCAGAATTAAAGAGTTAGAGGACACTGCACTTACCTTCCCTGGTGTTACAAAATCTTTTGCAATACAAGCGGGTAGAGAACTTAGAGTAGTTGTAGAAAGCGAGAAAGTAACAGATGCAGATGCTAATAAATTATCTTTTAAAATATCTGAAAAAATACAAAATGACATGACTTATCCTGGACAGGTTAAGGTTACTGTTATCAGAGAAACTAGGGCGATATCATACGCTAAGTAGGTTGTTTTTTAGTTGTTAATTTTTAAAAATCCCTTTGAGAAATCATTGGGATTTTTTTTGTATATTTACAAACCAAAATAAAACTTAAAACCATGAAACTACGACTACATCTTTTAACTGCCTTTTTATTTACTTTTTCAACTGCATTCTCGCAAGTACAAACAATTAATACTGCTGGGATGACATTTTCTCCGGATAGCTTAACAATTAACGTTGGAGACACAGTCAATTGGGTTAATACTGGTGGTTTTCACAATGTTAATGCAACATTATCAACATTTCCCTTGAATCCAGAAGGTTTTGGTAATTCTGTATCATCTGGATGGACTTTTACACATGTCTTTTCATTGTCTGGAACATATAATTATCAATGTGACCCGCATATTCCAGGAATGACTGGCATTATTATTGTTAATCAACCTGGATGTACAGATCCACTTGCTTGTAATTATGATTCTATAGCCACAATTGATGATAGTAGTTGTATTTATTGTGTAGTTACACAATCTCCTTCATCTCAGACGATCTGTCAAGGTGGAATTATTGTTCCTTTATCAGTAACAATTTCTGCTTGTAATGGACCTTATATATACCAATGGTACTCTAATACAGTAAATAGTAACACAGGAGGAATAGCAATAGCTGGTGCTACAAGTTCTTCTTACTCACCTCCATCTTCTATGGCTGGATCTTTCTATTATTACTGCGTTATTAGTGGACCAGGATGTTCTTATGTTACATCTAATACATCAACACTAGTAATTATTCCTGCTCCTATACTAACTTTCCAACCTCAATCAGCGAATGTATGTGTAGGAGCAACCATCACTCCATTGAGTGTGAGTTATCAAAATGGTGCAGGTACACCACAATATCAGTGGTATGAGAATACAGTAAATAATAACACAGGAGGAATAGCAATAGCTGGTGCTAATAATAGTACTTATTCTCCAAGTACTAGCATTGCAGGACTTTATTACTATTATTGTGTTATAAATTTTTCATCAGGAGGATGTAATAGCATTGTATCAACTGTAGCTCAGATTATTGTTAATCCTGGAGGATGTACGGACTCTATAGCTAGTAATTATAATCCATTAGCTATTTGTGATGATGGAAGTTGTATCTATTCACTACCTCCAGCTCAGAATCTTTTCTTCTCAGAATATGCAGAGGGTAGTAGTAATAATAAATATTTTGAAGTATATAATCCAACTTCTGATACTGTAGACTTAACTAATTACGCTTTTGCTAGGGTTAGTAATAATCCTGGTAATGGAGTTGGCGTATATGAATATTGGGTTGATTTTGATTCGGCTGCTGTGATACTTCCAAATGATGTTTATGTTGTTGTTCATCCATCTTCTGATGCATTTATTTTAGTTGAAGCGGATATGGATTACGGCTCTTTAAGTAATGGAGATGATGGATTTGCTTTAGTTTATGGTAATAATCCTGGTAGTCCTATGTCTCCTTCTGCTGGAGGTTATCAGATTTTGGATTGGATTGGAGATTGGAATGGAGATCCAGGACAAGGATGGGATGTAGCTGGTGTAAATGACGCCACTAGAGATCATACTCTTATAAGAAAATGTGCAATATCTCAAGGAGATACTTCTTGGACAAATGCTGCAGGAACTGATCCGGTGAATTCACAATGGATTGTTTTATCACAAAATGATTGGACTAACATTGGATTTCACAACACTTGTGCTTGTGATAGCACTACTAATTCATACACTTCTATTACAGATACTATTTGTAACGGATTATCTATAACTGTTGGTAATAATACCTACGATTCAACAGGAGTGTATTCAGACACCTTACTTGCTTTCAACGGATGTGATAGTATAATTACTACTACACTGACTGTTTTAAGTACATCAGCTTCCTCAACAGTTAATGATGTTACGATTTGCGATGGAGATAGTGTGGTGGTAGGTTCTAGTGTGTACAACTCAACAGGTTCTTATGTTGACGTCTTAACTAACTCATCTGGATGTGACAGTACTATTACTACAAATGTAACTGTTCAAACACCTACTTATCAAGATATCACAATTTGCGATGGAGATAGCTTGATTGTTGGTAATTCGGTTTATAATGTTGCAGGAAGTTACACAGACACTATACAGAGTTCTATAGGCTGTGATAGTATTGTTCATACTAATTTAACTATATATTCTCAGTTTAATTCTATATTTGGTGGTATTCCAAATAACATAGTAGGAGGAGGTAATTTTTATTCAGGTCAGCAGAGTTTAGAATTGAGTTGTTATATGCCTTCAGAGTTAGTTTCTGCAGTTATATATGCAGACGATACAACATTAACAACTTTTGAAGTAAGAGATAATAATGGAAATGTATTAGACTCTGTAACTGCTAACATCATCCCTGGAGGACATAGAATTTACTTTAATTATAATATGTCTGCTGGATCAGATTATGAATTAGGAGTAAGTGGAGGTAGTAATGACTTATTCAGACATAATTCTGGAGTAAATTACCCATATAATTTTGGATCGTTAGCTGCTGTTACATCATCTAGTGCTGGAGGAAATTATTATTACTTCTTTTATGATATTGAAGTAAGACAATCTTCACAACCAACTAACTATTCAATATGTGATGGAGATAGTATTGTGGTTGCTGGAAGTGTTTATAACACAACAGGACTTTACACGGATAGTCTAACTTCATCTATTGGATGCGATAGTTTGGTGTTTACTAATTTAGTGGTTCATCCAAATGCATCTTTAACAAATAATCAGACAATCTGTAGTGGTGAAACTTATTCTATTGGTTCAAATATTTATGATTCTACAGGAACTTATTCAGATACACTATCAACAATGTACGGTTGCGATAGTATAGTTACAACTATTTTAGTAGTTGATAGTATTGTAGGTGGATCAAGTTTTAATAACCTGACTATTTGTTTAGGCGATAGTGTTACGGTGGGTACAAGTACTTATTTTACATCTGGAACGTATTTAGATACATTAACCTCTTCTAATGGATGCGATAGTGTTGTAATAACTACAGTTACGATTTTCACTATTACAGGAATAAATCAACAAACCATTTGTATTGGAGATAGTATTTCTGTTGGAAACAATATATATTATCATGCAGGAGTTTATTCTGATACACTTGTTACGTTAAATGGATGTGATAGTATGGTTACTACTTATCTAAATGTAGTAACGGCAAATTACAATACTATTAATGGAGGATTACCAGATACTAGTTCATCTCCTGGCGATTTTAGTAACTATAATGGATATTTAATCTTAGACGCCAACGTGATGTCTTTACTTAAATCTGCAACAGTTTATTCTGAAGATGTTAATGTTGTAACTTTTGAGCTGAGAGATGATAATGGAGTTGTTATAGATGACGTAACACATACTGTTTATCCAGGAGCTCAGAGTTTAATTTTCGATTTCTTAATTCCTCCAGGAACAGACTATCAATTAGGAATAGATGGAGGAAATTCAGGTTTATATAGAAATAATGCTGGAAATGGAAACTCAATTGCTTATCCGTTTAATATAGGGGCGGTAGATATTACTTCTTCTGGTGCTGGTAATCAGTATTATTATTTTTATTATGATATAGAAATAATGCCAATTATTGAACAGTTTATTTGTGAAGGAGATAGTATTGTTGTAGGAAATAATATTTATGATGTTCCAGGAATATATGTAGATAATTTTATAGCGTCAAATAGTTGCGATAGTTTAGTATACACAAATCTTAATTATTTTCAATCTCCATCTTTAAATATATTTTCAAATCCAAATCCTCCTGTAATTTGTTTAGGAGATTCTGTAGTATTAGAAGGTTCTGATGGATTTGTTGATTATTGGTGGTCTGACGCAAATGGTAATACTATTTTAGTTGATGATAGGTTGGTTTCTTCTCCTGATATAGATACTTGGTATCTGCTTTCTGCAAAGGATTCAAATGGATGTATATCTAAAGAAGATATATGGGTTTATGTTGACACATGTGCAACTGGAATTAATTCTGAAATATTATCGAATATTTCCATCTATCCAAATCCTTCATCTGGATTGTTTACTATAGAATTTAATAAGGTTTTTGATAACAATTCAAATATATTAATCGTAAACTCTATAGGAGATGTAATCTTTTCTGAAGAATTAAAAATAGGAGAGAGTTCAAAACAAATAAATCTTTCTAGATTTTCTAAAGGGATATATTTTATTGAATTACAAACTGAATTAGGAATTTATAAAAATAAAATAATTATAAAATAAATACAAGAGATGGATTATAAGAATAAAAAAACACTATTAATTCTTTTTTTATTTAGTTCTCTTTTTTCCTTTTCTCAAATCAGGAATTGCGGAACAATGGAACATCTTGAGTTTCTTAAGTCTCAAGACCCTTTGTTGGAAGAAAGAATGCAGAAGAATGAGAATAATCTTCAAAGATGGATAGATAATCAACCGGAAAGTTCAAATCCAACTATTATAACAATACCAGTTGTTGTACATGTAGTTTATTATAATTCTAATGAAAATATAAGTACTGCTCAAGTTCAATCTCAGATTGATATATTAAATGAAGATTTCAGAAGATTAAATTCTGACGCTTCAAACACTCCCTCTGCATTTCAATCAGTAGCTGCTGATTGCGAGATAGAGTTTTGTCTTGCTACTACGGATCCGAATGGAAATAGTACAACAGGTATAACCAGAACATCTACTTCTCAATCTTCATTTAGCACAAATGATGGTGTAAAATACTCATCTTCAGGTGGTATTGATGCTTGGAATACTTCAGAATATTTAAATATTTGGGTTTGTGATATTAGTGGTGGTATTTTAGGTTACGCTCAATTCCCTGGGGGAAATTCAAGTTCTGATGGTGTTGTGTGTGATTATGCTTATTTTGGTAATACAGGTACGGCAACATATCCTTTTAACTTAGGAAGAACTGCTACTCATGAGGTTGGACATTATTTAAACTTAAGACATATATGGGGAGATGCAAATTGTGGGAATGATTATTGTAATGACACTCCAGAACATTCTGGATCAAATTATGGATGTCCTAATTATCCTTCTACTTCAAATTGTAGTGGTAATGGTTCCTATGGAGATATGTTTATGAATTATATGGATTATACAGATGATGCATGTATGAATATGTTCTCACAAGATCAAAAAACAAGAATGATTGGTGCAATCAATACATATAGATCAGGATTATTAACTAGTAATGGCTGTCAAGGAAGTGGTTATGGATGTACGAATTCTTCTGCATATAATTACGATCCAAATGCAACGATTGATGATGGATCTTGTTGTTATGTTGCTGGATGTATAGATGTTAGTGCGTGTAATTATAATGCGGCTGCATGTTATGATGATGGATCTTGTCAATTGCCAGATGGGTGTACTGATCCATCTGCTACTAATTATGACCCTAACGCAACATGTGATGATGGATCTTGTTGTTTTGGTGGAGGTCAATTATTAATAAATATAACAACAGATAATTATCCTTCAGAAACGTCTTGGGATTTAGTTAATCAAAGCGGTGTAGTTGTTGCAAGTATTAATGCTGGAGATTTGACTTCTAATGCAACAAATTATAGTTGGAGCATTTGTGTAAATAGTAATGAATGTTACGATTTTATAATATATGATACATATGGGGATGGTATTTGCTGTAGTTATGGAAATGGTTCTTACACTCTAACTTATGGAGGGACAATAGTTGCGAGTGGAGGTGCATTTGGTTCATCTGAAACTACTTCAAACCTTATTTGTAATCCTGGATGCACGGATCCAGCTGCAATTAACTATGACCCGAACGCAACAGTAGATGATGGATCTTGCTCTTATTGTACGACTACTTTACCTTACAGTGAAGATTTTAATAACAGTATTGGTAGCTGGACAAATACTGGTTCTGCTGGTAACTGGATATTAAATTCAGGAGGAACTCCGTCAAACAATACTGGTCCTACAGATGATGTAACTGGTGGAGGTAATTATATGTTTATAGAATCTTCAACACCAAATTATCCTAATGTTGGGCCTTTTACATTAACAAGTGAGTGTTTTGATATAAGTAATGTGACCAATCCTTCATTATCTTTTTACTATAATATGTATGGTTCTGCTATGGGAACATTAAATGTTTATGCAAATAATAGTTTAATATGGACTTTAAACGGTAATCAAGGACAGGGTTGGAACATAGCTCAGATTCCTTTAACTTCTACTGGGAACACTCTCATCATTGAATTTGAAGGTATAACTGGATCTTCTTGGGCTGGTGATATTGCAATAGACAACATAGACATAATGGGAACTCAACAGATTAGTGGTTGTACTAATCCTCTTGCGTGTAATTATGATCCATTAGCTAATAATGATGATGGATCTTGTTTAACAGACTATGGATGTATGGATCCTTTAGCGACTAATTATGATCCTTTAGCGACTTGTGATGATGGAAGTTGTTTTTATGGAATGCCTGGATGTACAGATCCAACTGCAATAAACTATAATCCATCAGCTACTATAGATGATGGTTCATGTATTTATTGTGTTTACGGTTGTATGGATTCAATATCATTTAACTACAATCCATTAGCAACTTGTGATGATGGTTCGTGTATTTTAGTTATATATGGATGTACTGATCCAACTGCTGTAAATTATTATCCAGGTTCTAATACGGACGATGGTTCTTGTTGTTATTATGGTTGTACCGATCCAATTGCGAGCAATTTTAC
>CABXPN010000002.1:50000-61231 GCA_902514225.1 uncultured Bacteroidota bacterium | reverse complement strand
TTTTGGGGAGGAAATATCCCACAAGGACAAACAGACAGAAAGGTAAATATCAGAGATATTGCCCCAACAATTTCTACAATTTTAGGAACTGCATATCCGAATGGATGTACCGGGAATCCTTTGCCAGAAGTTACAGAGTGAAAGAAATAGTTTCAGATAATTATTCAGCTTGGATAGGAGGAGATTCCCTTTCCAAATTAGATGTTTCTAACTATTCAAAAGTTGGGATTTTGGTAGATGAGAATACCAAAAGAGATTGTTTGCATAAACTTCCGAAAATTGAAAACTCTATAATTATTGAGGTTACTTCAGGAGAAATAAATAAAAGCATTTCTATCTGTAATTATATTTGGGAACAACTTTCAGAACATAATTTTGATAGAGATTCCTTACTGATAAATTTGGGAGGTGGAGTTATTGGAGATATGGGAGGTTTTTGTGCTTCTACTTATAAAAGAGGAATTGATTTTATACAAATCCCTACTACTTTACTCGCAATGGTAGATGCATCAGTAGGAGGAAAATTAGGGGTAGATTTTAATGGATTAAAAAATCAGGTAGGACTTTTTTCAAACCCTAAAGCTGTTTTAATTAATCCTGAATTTTTACAAACACTTCCAGAAGATCAGTTAAAATCTGGATTTGCTGAAGTTGTAAAACATGCACTAGTTTCAGATAAGAATTTGTGGAAAGAAATTATTTCAGTTCCTTTTACTGAAATGAATTGGGAAGTAATAATTGAAACCTCAATAGATATAAAAAACAAAATTGTTATTTCTGATCCATTTGAAAAAGGAGAAAGAAAGAAACTTAATTTTGGACATACTTTCGGGCATGCAGTTGAAAGTTATTATTTAGAAAAAGGAACTCCAATATTACATGGAGAGGCAGTTTTTATGGGAATAATTAAAGAATCTGAATTTTCAAGTTTGACAGATTTAGATAAGAATCAGATTAAAAATTATATATTATCTAATTTTCAATTACCCCATTTCCCATCAAAATCAGAACTTTTAAGTTTCATGAGAAATGATAAGAAGAATTTTGACAAGAAAATTAATTTCTCTTTATTAAAAGAAATAGGAAATTGCACGATAAATAATTTGTTTTCAGAAGATGAATTATAAAATTTCACATCCCACTAAAGTAGTAAATTGTGAAATAGATTTACCTTCATCAAAAAGTATTTCAAATCGATTACTGATAATTCAATCCCTTTGTAAAGAAAATTTTATGATAGAAGATCTATCAGATTCTGATGATACAAAAAGTTTAGAGTTGGCTCTAAATTCTCAATCAAATTTAATTGATGTAGGTGCTGCAGGAACAACTTTTCGTTTCTTAACTTCTTATCTTTCTACCTTAGTTGGGGAAGAATTTATTTTGACAGGAACAGATAGAATGAAAGAAAGACCAATAAAAGAATTAGTTGATTCTCTAAAAGAATTGGATGCAGAAATTGAATACATTGAAGAAGAAAACTTTCCTCCTTTAAAAATAAAAGGAGCAAAATTAAAGGGTAAGAAAATAAAAATTGATGGTAGTGTAAGTTCGCAATTTATCTCATCAATTTTACTTGTTTCACCAACAATAAAAGGCGGATTAGAATTAGAAATTAAGGGAGATTTAGTTTCCAAACCTTATGTTTTAATGACCCTGAATTTAATGAAGGAGTTTGGAATAAAATGGGATTGGACTTGTAATAAAATAACAATTGAAGAACAAAATTACAAAGCACAAAACTATACAGTAGAGTCAGATTGGTCAGCAGCAACTTTTTGGTTTCAGATTGCATCCTTATCGGAAAATTGCAATATAAAACTAAATGGACTAGATAAAAATTCTATTCAGGGAGATAAAAAAGTGAGGATTTTTTTTAAAAACTTAGGAGTAGAATCAGAATTTGTAAATAATCAACTTATTCTTACAAAAATACCAGAAGGAACATTTCCTGAAAAAGTTGATTCTATTGAAACTCCAGATATTTATCAATCCTTAAAATGCACTTTATTCGCAAAAGGAACTTCTACTGAGATTTCAGGAATACAAACTTTAAAAGATAAAGAAACAAACAGAATTTCTGCAGTTAAGAATGAATTGAAAAAACTCAATCAATCAAAAATAATTGAAACTTATAACGACCATAGAATGGCAATGAGTTTTGCTCCTCTTTGTTTAACATTTGGAGAATTACAGATAAACAATCCAGAGGTTGTGTCAAAATCCTACCTAAATTTTTGGGAAGACTTGAAAAAAGGAGGATTTAAAATATCGTTTTAAGTTCGCTTAAACAAGAAATTTCAAACTTAGGTTTTTCAGTGTGATTCTCTTTTTCAGGATTAAAAAAAACTCCATCCATTCCAAAATTCTGACAACCTAAAATATCAACAACCAAATTATCTCCAACATAAACACTCTCTTCTTTGTTGGTGTTTGCCATTTCTATTGCATGCTGGAAAATTGCAGGATTTGGTTTTTTCACTCCTAGTTTTTCGGAAGTAATTATTTCATCAAAATATTGTTTCATCCCAGAATGTTCTAATTTTATATGTTGAGTTTTATCAAATCCGTTAGTAATAATATGTAAAGGATATTTCTGTTTTAAATATTCCAAAACTTCAATTGCAAAAGGGTATAGTTTTGTTTTTCTCGGACAAACTTGAATGTAATCTTCTCCTATTTTCTCAGATAAATCAAAATCATTTATCCCAAAATCCGAAAGTGTTCTTTGAAATCTTTCTCTCCTTAAATCCTTCTGAGAGATTTTATCAACTCTATATAAATCCCAAAGTTTAGTATTATGAGTTTTGTAGATTTTTATAAATTCTAAAGAATTTTCTACTCCCTTTTCTTTCAGATTGTAACTTTTACAAAGTTCTAATAAAGTTTCATGAGAATTATGCTCAAAATCCCAAAGAGTTCTGTCTAAATCAAAGAAAATATGTTTGTATTTCATTTACTTCTTTTCACCAAAAGATAAATCTCCAGCATCACCAAGTCCTGGAACAATATAGGATTGAGAAGTCATTTCAGAATCCTCAGCACCAAGCCATAAAGTACAATTCTGCATTGGGATATTTTTCTTTACATAATCAACTCCTTCTGAAGATGCAATTACCCCAACAATATGAATATGTTTTGGTTTTCCTTTACTCAAAATTGATTCCATTGCCATAATCATAGATGTTCCACTCGCTATCATAGGGTCACATAGAATAATAGTCTTACCTTCCAAATCTGGTGAGGACATGTACTCAATCTTAATTTCAAATTCTCCACCTTTCTTATGTTTCCTATAAGCAGAAATAAAAGCATTGTCTGAACTATCAAAATAATTTAAAAAACCTTGATGGAGTGGTAATCCTGCCCTAAGTATAGTTGCAAGTATTGGTTTTTCTGTCATTAAACTTTCTGTAGAAATTCCAAGTGGAGTAGTGATATCCTTATTTTTATAGTCTATCTTTTTACTTATTTCATAAGCAAATATCTCTCCAATTCTTTCTATGTTTCTTCTGAAACGCATGGAGTCTTTCTGAATATTTACATCTCTAATCTCACGGATAAAATGATTGAATATTGAATTTTGTTTTCCTAGGGTTATTATTTTCATTTTGTAAAATTAAATAAATTTATTTACAATTTCTTTAATAGGGAGTATCTTTGTAGTGTGTTCTATAGAAGGTCCTGCACACCAAACAGTTTTATAAGTACTACTGAAGGCAGCGTTTTCTAAACCTTTCATTCCCTTAAAATAGGTAATCATTTTTACCCATTTTTTTAGTTTTTTATTTTTACTCAGAATCTTTTCTATCCAATTTTGTGTAGTTCCTGTTTTTTGCACATAAGGAGTGTTAATTACTGTACAAGGAGTTCCAGAAATCTTAGTTGTAAAAACAATATCCTCTTTTCCGTAATCTACACAGGCTTGTTTGTATTTTTCAGAAATGTGAGCCTCCTTACAAGCAATAAAGGGAGATCCAATGGAAAGTCCTGAGAATCCAATTTCTAATTTCTCTGTAACTCCCTGTTTTGTTCCCACTCCTCCTGCCGAAATAATAGGCAGATTACAGTTTTTAGAGATGATGTTAAATAGTTCTTCTGAAGATAGATTTCCAGCATGTCCGCCTGCATTTTTATTTACAGCTATAACCGCATCTGCTCCAAGTTCTTCTACTTTTTTAGCATATTTTTCTTCTGCTACATCACAAAATACCTTTATGCCTTTGGGTTTGCATTGTTGGATTACTTGTTTAGGATTGCCAAGTGAGGTAATGATAAAATCAACTCCTAATTTTACACAACTTTCTAATTGTTTCTCTAGCTTTATATTAGATTTGTTTACAATTAAATTTACACCCAATCCACCAGAAGTTGTTTTGCTTCTAATTTCCTTTATTGACTTTTCAAACTCTTCTATCGTTCGGAAATTAAGAGCTGGAATGCAGGCTGCAATACCTGAATTCAGAGCTTCAATCATCATTTCTGTGTTAGTAACCAAAAACATAGGAGCCATTATTATTGGATGTTTTATATCTAGTATTTCGTTTAATTTTTTCATCAGAATTTATATTGTAATTGTAATTTTATTTCGGTTAATCTATTTCCTTCAATCTCATCCCATCCACTTCTGATAACATCTCTGTCATTATAAATTGTTTCGGAATATTTAATCCAAAGGTCTGTATCTTTTAAAATATTAAATTTCAAAACTACATAAAATTTTCTACCTTTCCCGTAAAATGATGGAATTGAATAACCGTAAAGCACATCACTTTCGTAAGCGTAAATTCGGCTATTATAACTTTCAGTATTAAAAATTGTTAACCTAGTACTAAAGCTAACTTTAGAAAATAAAGGTTTATATTTTACATCCTGATATATCATAAAACCATTCTCATTTCCTTCTATGTTTTTTACTTTACAATATTCTATTCTATTTTTAAAATTCCAACTTTCACCTTCCTTAAATGTAGAATTAAATCTGAAAACGTCTTTCTTATTTATTCCAATTTCAGGAGTGTTTAAATCCTCAATGTTAAAGTTTTCTTCTTTCCTCTCTGTCTTGTATCTAAAATATAATTTTGTATTTCTGTTTATTTTATAATCAGATTGAATAAAATAATCTTTTCCAAAAGTTGGAGTGCTACTATAGTATCTTAACCATGGGTATTGGTAAAAATCGATATATGCTCTAAATTTCCATTTCAGGTTTGGTTTAAATTCTAATCCGCTATACATTCCTTTTTCATTCTGAGTTTCACTTTCAGCAAAACTTGAGGCAAAATCATTCTGGAAACTTCTATCATAATCTCTGTACATAAAGGAAGCAGAAAGAGTTTTGTCTAACCCAATTAATACTCCATGTAGTTGAGCTGTTCCACCATTTTTACTTCTAGCAAATTCCCCAAAAAAGTTTAGGTTTTTATACAGATATTGATAATCTGTTGAAAGAACAGAATTGATGTTTGTATCTAAATCAAACTGATTGTAAACTCCTAGATCTTTATCATAATCACCTAAAATTTTATTGTTTATATAAGAGAACCCTAAGTTTCCATTGCCTATTTTGTAATTTGAGTGTAATCCGAAATGTTGTTGTTTAATTGCATTTTTATCTAGCAACTCATTTTCCGTTCTGTGCATTCCACTATTCTGTAGAGAGGTGAAGATCAATCCCTCACCTTCTGTTGTGTCAGTAATATTTGCATCTACTTTGTTAAATGAATAGAATGTAATAATATTAAATTTGTCACTTAGTTTTAGTTTAAAACTAGCCCCTCTAAAAAATCTATTTTCATCAGAAGAGGTGTGAGGACGAATAATATCCCCTGTCTTTTGTATGTCAATCACTTCAGAGGACTTTCCGAAACCAATCCCTCCAAACATACTTATTCCTTGCCCAAATTGAAGATTGTAATCTCCAATTACTGCAGTTTCAATCCTTCCTACATTTCTTATCCTCAGGTGTGCAGAATAAAAATCATAACCAAATTTTTGATGTTCTCCAAAAAAAGTTTCTCCTTTGTCTTTTTCTGCAGTAATTCCTGCTTGTAAGTATTTATTCTGTAAACGATACCTGAATAAAGATCGGTTTTTTGTTCCTAAATAATATTTCTCTCCTGTTTCATCAATAATAAAACCTTTAGGAGTTTGTAGATTTCTTTCATCTCTAATTAAAATGTATTGTTGTAGATTTCCTACAATATTTTTAGTGTTAATTGGCTCATTTATCTTGATAAAAGGCAATAATAACTGAATTGTTTCAATGTCAAATCCTCTAACAGATTGAAGTTCTAAATAGGAGATAAGTTTCCCATTTTTCTGAATGTGAGAAAATAACTTCTCTATCTGAAACGAATTTAAGATATACAGGTTCTTTAAATCTTCTCTGTTGCAGTTATTTAAGTTTATAGGGTTTTTATAATAGAATTCTAGATTTTCAAAAAGTTCTGTAAAGTCTATTTCTTCTTCCGAATTTTCTGCAATTTGCTCTATTGTCTGCTCCAAAAATGAAGTCTTATCTTCTATGTTCTGAGAAAAATTTAATATAGAATTAAAAACAAACAATATAATGAGTAACTTTTTCATCCTTTATTTAAAATGAAGTGCTAAAGGAAATCTGACTACTGAAACCTAGAGTTTGATGATGATAAGTGGATAAATCAACAAGATACTTATTGTAAATATTATATGAGAAACCAAAGGTATTTTTATTAGATAAACTACTGTAACCACTTCTTAAATACATGTTTTCTATTATCTGATATTCTAATCCTAATTTTAAATCCATCTGATTAAAATTAGTGCTTTCTGTTTCAGAAAACATTTTCACCTTATTATTTACATTATACACTAACCCAACAGCAATAATTGAAGGAATTCCAGTATTTGTACTTAATCCAAGAGGGTCGTGTATAAAACTCCCTAGAGTTAATTTCTTGTTTAATCTTTTCTGGACACCTAATTCAAAAGTGAAAAAACCTGTGTTTCCCAGATTTTCAATATGAGTATTATAGTAGTCAATCTTTATTGCTGTATTGAAACTTTTAGACAGTATTTTTGAAAAAGAAATCCCGAATTTATTTTCATTATACAGTTCAAAACCATATTGTTGAACGCTAACTCCAAAAACTCCAGATGAAGTTGGAATAGCGCTAACAAAAGTCCTGCTACTTAACTCATTCATTCCAAAGTTGTTTCTCAGTCCAACACCTATTGAATATTGATTGTGGTTTGCCACTCCTGCCGGATTAGTAGACACACTCCATACACCTTCCTGAGTTGTATAGCAATTTCCAATTCCACTACTTGAGGATGAGTTAATCAGACTATTTTGTCCTAAGGATAATAGGGGAGTTGCTAAAAAAATAAATAGATGTAATATATATTTCATATTAGAGTTCAATTTACAACTTTTATATAAAAAAAGACCTCATTTAGAGGTCTTAATTTTGTTAATTTGTTCTGAATTTATATTTGTGAACTTTTAAATCTACATTTGCTTTTGTAATTTTCAATTTCAGATTCTCTTTATAGGAATTTACCTTTGCATGAATCTCTTCATTATCGGTTGATAAAATTTGTGCAGCTAAAATTCCTGCATTTAAAGAAGCGTCCAATCCTACAGTTGCAACCGGAATTCCAGGAGGCATTTGTAAAATAGACAGAATAGAATCCCATCCGTCAATTGATATTGAGGATCTGCATGGAACTCCAATTACAGGAACTGTTGTGAATGCTGCTACTACTCCTGGTAAGTGTGCTGCTCCTCCAGCTCCAGCAATAATTACTTTTATTCCATTACTTCTGGCATTTGATGAAAATTCTTCAACTAATTGAGGGACTCTATGTGCCGAAAGTGCATTTATCTCAAATGGTATCTCCATATCATTTAAAAATTCTGCTGCCTTTTTCATAACTGGCATGTCAGATGTGCTACCCATAATAATACTTACTACTGCTTTCATTTTCTTTATTTTTAATTTATAGCAGCAAATATATTATAATATTCTTATTTATCTTTTCTTGACACATTATATATATAGGAGATTTTTTTTAGGGATTACTTTACTTTTAATTATTAATAATGATAGACCGTAAAATGCATTTATCTGTTCATTTAGATTTCTCTACTTAGATTGTGATTTCCTCTGATATTATATTTATTATACTCGCGTATAATTAGATTGAAAAAACAATCTTATTTAATTCAAATCAATGAAATCAAGAAGAGTCAAAACTCGTATTAACTCTACAGAGTATTGATTTTTTGATAGAAAAATCAATTTCACGTATTTTAAAACACTCTTATCTTACTGAATTTCAGGGTCATGAAAAATACTTTCCATTAATTTAAAAAAAATAGTAAAACAATCTACCATTTGAAAAAACAATCTATATTTGCGACCTCTTTAAAACAAATGGTTTATACCAAAAGTTAAATAGAGAAAAAGTTCTTTAAAACATTAAATTAAAATAATTTCAAATAAGCATTGTAGGTTTAATAGTTATATTACTTTTGCAGTCCTTTTTGAAAAAACAATTTATGTTTTTGAGAAAGAAAAAGTTCTTTAAAATTATAAATTAAAATAATTTCAGAAAATCATTGTAGGTTTAATATTTATATTACTTTTGCAGTCCTTTTTGAAAAACGATTTATTGTTTAAAAGGAAAGTTCTTTGAATTAATGAAGATAGAATCAAAAGATTAAAACACATTTTAAGTCAAATCAAACTTTTATTACAACGGAGAGTTTGATCCTGGCTCAGGATGAACGCTAGCGGTAGGCCTAACACATGCAAGTCGAACGGTAACATAAGAGCTTGCTCTTGATGACGAGTGGCGAACGGGTGCGTAACACGTATACAATCTACCTTTAACTGAGGGATAGCCCAGAGAAATTTGGATTAATACCTCATAGTATTATTTTAAGGCATCTTATTATAATTAAAACTCCGGTGGTTAAAGATGAGTATGCGTTCTATTAGTTTGTTGGTGAGGTAACGGCTCACCAAGACTACGATAGATAGGGGGCCTGAGAGGGTGATCCCCCACACTGGTACTGAGACACGGACCAGACTCCTACGGGAGGCAGCAGTGAGGAATATTGCGCAATGGAGGAAACTCTGACGCAGCCATACCGCGTGTAGGAAGAATGTCCTATGGATTGTAAACTACTTTTATACAAGAAGAAACTTCGGTACGTGTATCGAATTGACGGTATTGTACGAATAAGCACCGGCTAACTCCGTGCCAGCAGCCGCGGTAATACGGAGGGTGCAAGCGTTATCCGGATTTATTGGGTTTAAAGGGTCCGCAGGCGGGATTCTAAGTCAGTGGTGAAAGCCTACAGCTCAACTGTAGAACTGCCATTGATACTGGAATCCTTGAGTGTGGTTGAAGTAGACGGAATATGTCATGTAGCGGTGAAATGCATAGATATGACATAGAACACCAATTGCGTAGGCAGTTTACTAAACCATTACTGACGCTCATGGACGAAAGTGTGGGGAGCGAACAGGATTAGATACCCTGGTAGTCCACACCGTAAACTATGATCACTAGATGTTGGCGATATACAGTCAGTGTCTTAGAGAAATCGTTAAGTGATCCACCTGGGGAGTACGTTCGCAAGAATGAAACTCAAAGGAATTGACGGGGGCCCGCACAAGCGGTGGAGCATGTGGTTTAATTCGATGATACGCGAGGAACCTTACCAAGGCTTAAATGTAAAACGACCGGTTGAGAGATCGACCTTTTTTCGAACGATTTACAAGGTGCTGCATGGTTGTCGTCAGCTCGTGCCGTGAGGTGTCGGGTTAAGTCCCATAACGAGCGCAACCCCTATTTCTAGTTACCAGCGAGTAATGTCGGGAACTCTAGAGAGACTGCCCGTGCAAACGGAGAGGAAGGTGGGGATGACGTCAAATCATCACGGCCCTTATGTCTTGGGCTACACACGTGCTACAATGGTCAATACAGTGGGATGCCATCTGGTGACAGAGAGCAAATCCATAAAGTTGATCCCAGTTCGGATCGGAGTCTGCAACTCGACTCTGTGAAGTTGGAATCGCTAGTAATCGCACATCAGCCATGGTGCGGTGAATACGTTCCCGGGCCTTGTACACACCGCCCGTCAAGCCATGGAAGTTTGGAGTGCCTGAAGTCAGTAACCGTAAGGATCTGCCTAAGGTAAAACAAGTAACTAGGGCTAAGTCGTAACAAGGTAGCCGTACCGGAAGGTGTGGCTGGAATATCTCCTTTTTAGAGAAAACTTATTTGTGTTTTTTCTTTTGTTCTATCTTCTTTATTTATACCCTTTAGAGTCTCGTAGCTCAGCTGGTTAGAGCACTACACTGATAATGTAGGGGTCGGCAGTTCGAGTCTGCCCGAGACTACAAATTAAAGGGGGATTAGCTCAGCTGGTTAGAGCGCCTGCTTTGCAAGCAGGAGGTCATCGGTTCGACTCCGATATTCTCCACTAAAGAGTTCTTTGACATATTGTAGTGAATATATAGAAAAATTAAAAGTTACTAAGAGCGTATGGCGGATGCCTTGGCTCTCTATGGCTATGAAGGACGCGACAAGCTGCGATAAGTTTCGGGGAGGTGCAAATAACTTTCGATCCGGAAATTTCCGAATGGGGCAACCCGATTAATTGAAGATTAATCATCCTTTTTTAAGGAAGCTAACCTGGTGAACTGAAACATCTAAGTAACCAGAGGAAAAGAAAACAAATAGTGATTCCCAAAGTAGTGGCGAACGAAATGGGAACAGCCCAAACCAATATTGTTTCGGCAATGTTGGGGTTGTAGGACTGTGATATGAAATATAAATTTATAATAGAATTTTATTGGAAAATAAAAACCAAAGAGGGTGATAGTCCCGTATATGAAATAAATTTATTATCTAACAGTATCCTGAGTAGGACGGAACACGTGAAATTCTGTCTGAATCCACCGGGACCATCCGGTAAGGCTAAATACTAAAGAGAGACCGATAGTGAACAAGTACCGTGAGGGAAAGGTGAAAAGTACTCCGAACAGGAGAGTGAAATAGAACCTGAAACCATACGCTTACAAGCGGTAGGAGCCACATTTGTGGTGACTGCGTGCCTTTTGCATAATGAACCTACGAGTTACTCTTATCTAGCAAGGTTAAGGTTTTTAAAACCGGAGCCGTAGCGAAAGCAAGTCTGAATAGGGCGTCAAGTTAGGTGAGGTAGACGCGAA
>CABXPN010000002.1:0-47500 GCA_902514225.1 uncultured Bacteroidota bacterium | reverse complement strand
AAAGTTTACAGAGTTCCAATGTTTTTTATTCATATGATAAGCTGGAGTTACTTCTGGATAATATTCTCTTAATTCTACTGATTTTTCAGGATCACATTTTAAGTTGCAAAATTTAAACTCCACTATATTACATATAGCAAACATTTTACCCATTACTTTAAATACTAAAGTATCGTCATTAAAAGGAAGTTCTTCAGTTACTCCTTTAAATCTTAAACAATATTCTCTGAATTTGTCAAGGTTCATCCCCTCTGTCTTATGGCTTCATAAATAATAATAGCAGAAGCGACTGACACATTTAAGGAAGATATTTTTCCGTTCATAGGTATTTTTGCTTTAAAATCTGACATTTTTAAATACTCTGGAGATACACCATCCTCTTCAGAACCCATAATAATCGCAGTAGGGTTGTTGAAATCAGGTTCGTATAAACTTTTGGTAGTTTTTTCGGTGCAACTAACTAATTGTAATCCGCTATCTTTCAGGAATTGAAGACTCATTTTCAGATTCCAAGTTCTGCAAATAGGTATTTTGTGTAAAGCTCCAGCAGATGTTTTAACTGCATCTGAATTTATAGCGGCAGCACTTTGTTCTGGAATTAAGATTGTATCCACTCCTGCACATTCTGCAGTACGGGTAATTGCTCCAAAATTTCGAACATCTGTTACTCCATCTAAAACTAAAATAAGAGGGTTTTTCCCTTGTTCGTATATTTGAGGAATAATATCTTCTATTTTGTGTAAATCGATAGGAGAAATAAAAGCAAAAACACCTTGATGGTTTTTTCTGGTAAGTCGATTGATTTTATCTATCGGAACATGTTTGTAGTTTATTCTTCTGAGTCGTACTAGTTTCCATAGTTCGGAAAATAAATCGTTGTGCAGTCCTTTTTGTATAAATAGTTTATCAATGGTTTTTCCTGCTTCAATAGCTTCAATAATTGCTCTAATTCCAAAAATAAAGTTCTTTTCTTCCTTATTCATCTAAATGTGGTTTATCAATTAATTCAGTATCAAAATTAATCTGTGTATTTCCTCCTGATATTTTTAATACATCTTTATCAATTTTCTTAAATTCTGAGGAAGATTTGTTGTAATGATTCACTGCTGTACGGATGGTTTTTCCTAAGCTGTCGTGTGCATTCTTATAAGCATTTAGATGATTAGATAACTTATTAATATTTTTTAAAATATCTTCAATAGATTTTTCTACTTTTAAATTATGTAGAGCTTTTACTGTAATCTGCAACATTGGAAATAAACTCATTGGAGACACTATCATTACTTTTTTAGTATATGCATAAGCCACTAAATCTTTGGAGTTTATTTGTAGCGTACCTACTCTACTATTAAGAAGATCTTGATACAAACCATCTGCTGGAATAAACATGTAGGCGTAATCGGTTGTTTTTTCATTAGGCAAGATGTATTTAGCAGTTTCATCTATACGCTTTTTAATGTCATCCTTAAATTTCTTTTCTAGGGATTCAATTTCTGATTTATCTTCACTCTCAATCATTTTATTATAATTGTCCAAAGAGAATTTTGCATCAATAGGAATAATATAATCTCCTATTTTTACAATTGCATCTACTAGCTCTCCGCTATTAAAAGAATATTGCATTTGAAAAAGTTCGGGAGGTAATACGTTAGCAAGTAAATTCTCTAACTGAATTTCTCCTAATATTCCTCTTTGTTTTTGATTGCTGAGAATCTTTTCCAGAGTCTTCATTTGATTAGCAAAACCTAGAACTTGCTCATTAGTACCTTTTATTTTCTCAAGTTCTGAAGTTACTTCTTTTATCACCTTGTTAGATGAAGCAAATTGTTTCTGCATATCTTCTTTGGAACTTTCTTGAAAAGTATTAATTCCTTTGTTGATGTCTTTTAATTTTTCTTCTATTTCCTTCCTTCCTTTTTCGGAGTTTTCTCCTACCTCTTTTCTTATTTCTTGTATTTCTTTACGTAACGAATCGTTTAGTTGTACTAATAATTCATTCGAGTTTGACTCTGATGTATTTGATTTCTTAAAATAAAGAGCAACAAATCCAACAATGATTAATAATCCTAACAATCCTATCCCTACTTCTGTCATAATAATATTCTGTATTAAAGTTAACTCTTCAAAATAACAAAAAAAATAGTAATTTCAATTACATTTTTAGATTTGTTAAAAAGTATTTTTTAGTCCGATATGAATCTTTCCGTTTTCTATGCTAAATGCTCTATTTTCGGAAAAGGCAATAGCATATTGAATATAAATAATATTGTTTTTGTTTTTTAAATCAATTCCAATTCCAAATGATGTTGGATAAATTAACTCTTCCGAATTGTAAATATCTTTATATATTGCTTTCTGTAAAAATAAATTTGCGTCTATACTTTTATCTAATTGAAACCTTGGATTTATTGTTATGATATTATAAAAAGATGATTTTAACTCATCTTCAAAATAACCTTTAATTGTATTTGTACCTCCAAAGAATAATAGTTCATTCTCTTCTAGTTCTTCAGATAGGATTAGTTTGTTTAGTGTTGAAAATTCTAAAGAAAATCGTTTGCTAAATAAATGTTGGTAGCTATATTTAAAATGAAAATTGGAGTATATTGTTATAGATGTGTCCTGTTGTCTGCTTCCAAAATTGGCAGAATAATTTAACTTATGTTTTGAATTAGAAAATATATGTTTTATACCAATAGTTTCTGTTTTACTATTAGAAATCCCTATGTTTCCTGGAGATGATTCTTGATGAGTATATGAAAATCCGAAATTATTTGTAGCTAACGTATTTGATAAAACTGAGAACTGAGTTTTTGTGTTAGAGAACTCATTATATTTGTTGTAAATATCAAAATTTAGATTACTCAAATATCTACCGTTAAAAGTAAAAGGAATGTAAATACTACTTTTTATTTTTTGAAGTTTTTCTTGTTCTGAGGTCCAACTGATACTAATTTTTTCTTCTTTATTTAAGATGTTTTGCAAGTCCAAATTTATATGTCCGTTAATGTTTAAATCTTTGTTGTTTGAGTTTATTCCAATTAGTGCATCAATAGAGTTTAAGGATGATTTTTCCAAATAAAAATAAAGTTCAAATGTGTTTTTATAAAATACAATTTCATGAGGTTTATTCTGATTGTAATTTTCAGATTTATCAAGAATATTTTCTATTTTATCAAGTTTTGATTGATTGTAAATTTCCCCTTTTTTTAATCCAATAATATTATAAAGCTGATTTTGTGAAAGTTTTGGATCACCATAAATTATTAGAGAATCAATAGTATAAAGTTCTCCTCTGTTTATTATTATATCTGCTTTGTTGTCTATTATATTAACTAGTTTTACTTCTGCAAAAGGATATCCAAAGTTTTCATAATGTGTAATTTGGTTCTTCAGGAAATCTTCTAATTCATTTAATGCAACCGGAAAGTATTTTTCATCTTCTAAACTACTTTTAAGGGTATTTGACTCGTTTCTTATATAAATAAAATCAGTAGAATCTTGAGAAAAAGATATAGTTCCACAAAAAATAAAAAGTATAAGAAGAAGTTTTTTTATTACAATTGCCAATTTATTTCTGTTTTATTTTCTTTCTTCAGTATCTTATTACATTCCGAAAAATGTTTGCATCCTAAAAACCCTCTATAAGATGAAAGAGGAGATGGGTGAGAACTCATTAATATATGGTGTTTACTTTTATCAATTAGTTTTTGTTTTTTTTGTGCGAACTTACCCCAAAGTAAAAAGATTACGCCTTCTTTCTTTGAGGAAATAGTTGAAATTACTTTATCTGTAAATTGTTCCCACCCTCTATTTTGATGTGATCCCGCCATGTTTTTTCTAACAGTTAATGTGGAGTTTAATAGTAACACTCCTTGTTCGGCCCATTTTGTTAAATCCCCTTTCCCATGATTTTTAATATTTAAATCGTTTTCAATTTCTTTAAAGATATTTATTAGTGATGGAGGTGTTTTCACTTCTTTTGGAACAGAGAATGAAAGTCCATGTGCTTGTCCTTCTCCATGATATGGATCTTGTCCAAGAAGTACAATTTTAAGTTTGTTAAAAGGAGTTTTGTTAAAAGCGTTAAATACTTCTTCCTCTTTTGGGTAGACTAGATAGTCCTGTCTTTCTCCGTTTAAGAAATTTTTCAAGGAAATCATATAATCCTTTTCTAACTCAGTTGACAAATAAGTATTCCAACTTTTTTCTAGTTTCATTCCTTTTAAATAATAATGCTCAAAGATAACAAATAAGTAAAGTTTTTATTTTGTATTTTTGTCAAAAATTTAAACATGAAATATTTAATTTTATTTTTCATAAGCTCTTTATTCCTTTTATCTTCTTGCGGAATTTATCAAGAACCATGTGAAGGTATGTCTTATCATACACAAAAATAAATAATTGTACGTTTCTGAAAAAAAAAGAAAGCCAAAATGGCTTAAGGTCAAACTGCCTACTGCTACTGCATACAAAAAAGTAAAATCAGTAGTTAAAGAAAATACTTTACATACTATTTGCGAAAGTGGAAATTGTCCGAATATTGGAGAATGTTGGGGAGAGGGCACTGCAACTTTTATGATTTTAGGTAATATTTGTACTAGGTCTTGTGGATTTTGTAATGTTGCTACAGGAAGACCATTAGCGGTAGATGTTTCAGAACCATTAAATGTTGCTAATTCAGTAAACTTAATGAAGGTAAAACATGTTGTTATTACTTCAGTAGATAGAGATGACTTAAAAGATGGAGGGTCTTCCATTTGGGTCGAAACTGTTAATGAAATCAGAAGGTTAAACCCGGACACTACAATGGAAACTTTAATTCCGGATTTCAAGGGTGAAAAAGAAGATATACAAAGAATTATTGATGTTTCTCCTGATGTAGTTTCTCATAATATGGAAACCGTAGAACGACTTACAAAAAAGGTAAGAATACAAGCGAAATATCAAAGAAGTTTAGATACCTTAAGATTTCTTAATGAAGGAGGAATAAGAACAAAATCTGGAATAATGTTAGGTTTGGGAGAAAAAGATGAAGAGGTGATTAAGACAATGCAGGATTTAAGAAATGTTGGAGTTTCTATTATGACAATAGGTCAGTATTTGCAACCTACAACAAAACATTTGCCAGTTGCTGAGTATGTTCATCCTGAAAAATTTGAAGAGTTTAAAAACATAGGTTTACAGCTTGGTTTTAAGATTGTTGAGAGTGGTCCTTTAGTTCGTTCTTCTTATCATGCTGAGAAACATTTATACTAATCAGAAATATTTTTTTTGTAAATCTTTAGAACTTTCTTTTTTTTAAGCAAGAAAACATTATATTTGTTATCTATAAAAACTAATATAAATTTTACAGATGAAAAAGATATTTTTACCAATTTTAATTTCTTCATTCTTTATTTCTAACCTAGTATTTTCGCAAGGAACTTGTGGTACATATGACGGATACTTAAATGATGAAATAAATAAATACCCAACATTTTATAAGTCAATTGAAGAGAAAAACCTTCAGTTAGAACAAAAAAGTAAAGAATTAGTTTCTAATTTATCTGAAAAAGAAAATACAGGTGAAAGAAAAATAATCCCTGTTGTTGTTCATGTTATACATGATTTTGGGAATTCTAATATTACTGATACAGATGTAGACTTTGCAATAGAACAATTAAATAAAAATATAAATAGACAAGCTGATAATATGCTTTCTACTCCAGATGTTTTTGCTGCTGTATCTGGAAGTGCAAATGTAGAATTTAGGTTAGCAAAAAAAGATCCTTCAGGAAATAATACGAATGGAATTATCAGAATACATTCTGAATTAACAGATGTGCCAGAACCAAGAGATCTAGTAAAGTCTCTAAGTTACTGGAATAGCTACCAATATTTTAACATTTGGGTAGTGAATTCTTTACCAAATTCTGATGGCAATATATTATTAGGTTACGCTCAATTCCCATGGTCTGGGTCTATGTCAACTGATGGTGTCGCAATTAGATCTTCAGAATTTAAAAACGGTAAGACTTTAACTCATGAAGTTGGTCATTGGTTAGGATTAAGACATATTTGGGGAGATGCTTTGTGTGGTGATGATGGAGTAGCAGATACTCCTCCTGCTAAAGAAGAGAATTGGGGAGTTACTTTAAATCAATTCCCTTATCATTTAAATGTTTGTGTGGTGGATACTATTAACCCTGCAGGAGAGATGTTTATGAATTATATGGATTATTCTGATGATGCTGTAATGTCTTTATTTACAGATGGGCAAATGGTTATTGTAAACCAAACTTTAGAAGGAGATGCAGAGAATTATCCTTTCAGAAGATATTTATGGTCTGAAGAGAACCTTACAAAGACTGGAACTGCTAATGGTTATGAAGGTACAGCATGTCATAAAAAAACTAATTTTATTGAGCAATACGGAAATACAACTAATTGTTTAGGAGGCTTAAGTGATTTAGTAGGGAATAAAAATATCTTTACTAATATTACTTCTTTAACTTGGGATTGGGGAGATGGAGAGACATCTACGACTGCAAATTCTCCACAACATACTTATTCTGCTGCAGGTACTTATGATGTAATTATGTCTGTTGTTTATACGGACGATATTGTTGCAAAGTCTTGGTCTATGAATGATGTACAAGCAGGGTATACAAATCTAGAAACCATTGTTGAAACAAAAATAATTGAAGGTACAATGGAAGAGTTAAATGCAGTTAATGCAACAAATATCACACTTCATTTGGATGACAGTAGTTATAGTGTATCTATGGATACCTTGTTCTTTAGAGGAGAATATGAAGAAACTTATTATTTAGCTCATTATGAAACTACTTGTACTGCAACAACAACAAAAGAAGGGTTTATTACAATTTTACCAGTAGTTTCTGCAAACACAAATGATTCTTATACTTATAGTTTTGAGTCTGCAACTCTTGAAGATGACTTTTTAGTAATTGATAATAAACTAGTTTCTGATTGGGATTTTAATGTTTCTGCAAACCCGAACTGGGAAGTAGTAGATGGTATATCTTCTGAAGGGAATTCATCTATAATGATGAATGGTAAAAAATTAACTTCAGCAAATCCTATAGTATTTGAAACACAATCATATAATCTATCTGACTTAACAGAACCAGCAATTTCGATTGATTATATAGGAGCAGCTGTAAATTCATTTCCAACAAATACTTTAAAAGTATATTATTCTGAAGAATGTGGTGTTTGGAAAGAGTTAACTACAATTGGTGCTGCTCAGTTAGCATCTGCTGGTTATTATTCTGAAATCTTCCCGAAAGAAGAAGAAAAAGATAATTTGGATTGGAATACAATTGTAATGTTTGATGAAGTTGGATCTAACGATTTAAAGGCAGATAATGTTAGGTTTAAATTCGAATATAATGTAAGTTCTATTGTAAACAGATTATATATTGATAATATCAGAATAGGAGAAGCTGCAGATCTAGAACTCACTACAAGCAATACAAGTAGGGTTGGATTGTCTGTTTACCCAAACCCAACTACTGAGAAATCAAATGTATTATTCACTTTAGATAAAAATTCTGATATTGAAATTAAATTGTTTAATATATTAGGTTCAGAAGTGTCCTCAGTGATACATGATGGACTTATTAGCGGTCCTCAATCTATTGAGATAGATTTAAGTAATATTGAAAGAGGAGTTTATTTTGTGTCAGTACTTACTGAAGGAACAGTTTTAGAAACAACAAAATTAATAATTGATTAATAATTTATTATTATAAAAAGAAAACCTCAATGAGAATTGAGGTTTTTTTAATTTGCATGGTATTGTAAACTAAGATCTTCTTTATCAAATTCTAAATAAGAGAAATGATTAATCCAATCTCCTGTGTTTAGGTATCTACAGTTATTAGAAATTTTCACATCCAAAGGTAAGTGTCTGTGACCGAAAATAAAGAAATTTATTTCAGGATTTTCTTTCAAGTGATTTCTACTGAAGATTTCTAAGTATTCTTTTTCTCCACCAAGATATTCAGGGGTATTTCCACTATCTCTACTTTTCTTACTCCACCAATGTGCAAATTTTATAGCAGTGTTAGGGTGTAACCTGGAAAACATCCACTGGCATAACTTGTTTTTGAATATCTTTTTTATGAGTTTAAAAGAATTTTCACCTGGTCCTAGACCATCACCATGACCTATAAATAGAGTTTTGTTACTTTCTTTTATTTGTATTGGTTCATGATATATTTTAACCCCACATTCCTTTATTAAATAGTCATTCATCCAAAGGTCATGATTTCCTGCAACGATATGTACTCCAATCCCGCTATCCGTAATTTCAGCAATTCTACCAAGCAACCTTACATAACCTTTAGGTACAACTTTCTTGTATTCGAACCAAAAATCAAAAATATCTCCTATCAGATAAATAGACTTTGCGTCTTTTTTTATTTCATCTAACCATCTAATAATCCTTTTTTCTCTTTCATGACTCTCCTTTAAACTAGGAGACCCTAAGTGAAAGTCAGACGCGAAATATATTTTTGTTTTATTCAATTTATTTTTCTAATTCTTCTCTTACTAGTTTGTTTGCTAGTTTTGGGTCGGCTTTTCCTTTTGATAATTTCATCACTTCTCCCATAAAAAGTCCGATTAATCCTTTTTTACCAGATTTATATTCTTCTACTTTATCAGGGTACTTTGAAATTACCTCTTTTACAAATTCGTTTAATGAATCTTCATCCGAATCTTGTATTAAGTTGTTTTTCTTGGCTATGTTTTCAGGACTTTCATCTGAGTTTAACATTTCTGTAAATATTTTTGATGTAGCTACAGAATTACTTACTTTCCCATCATCAATTAGTAAAATTAAATCCGCTATTCTTTTAGGAGATATACTGAAATTTGATATGTGAATTGCATTTTCATTCAGATAACTTTTAATAGCTCCATTTACAATGTTAGCAGCTGTTTTATAATTGTTACTATGTTTTGTTATTTCTAAAAAATAAAGGGCTATTTCTTTTTCTTCAATTAATATATTTGAATCGTATTCGGATAAATTAAATTTTGTTGTAAACTTTGTAAAAAGTTCTTTTGGTAAAAGAGGTAGAGTTTTTTTAACTTTCTCAATATATTCTTTTGTAATAATTACTGGTTGTAAGTCAGGTTCCGGAAAATATCTGTAATCATTTGATTCTTCTTTATGTCTCATGGAGATAGTTCCACCATTTGCAGCATTAAAACTTCTTGTTTCGTGTACTATTTCTTCTCCTTTCTCAATTGATTCTATTTGTCTATTTATCTCAAATTCGATAGCTTTTTTAACATTGCTACTCGAGTTCATGTTTTTCACTTCAACTTTGGTCCCAAAGACTTCCGATCCTTTTAGCATTACTGATACGTTCGCATCACACCTCAAACTTCCTTCTTCCATGTTTCCGTCACAAACACCAATATATCTCACTAGTTTTCTTACTTCCTGTATGTAGCTATACGCTTCTTCTGAGCTTCTTATTTCTGGTTCTGATACAATTTCAATTAGCGGAACTCCAGCTCTGTTTAAATCTACTAAAGTATTAAATGGATCTAAATCATGAATGCTTTTACCAGCATCTTCTTCCATATGAATTCTAGTGATTTCTATTTGTTTCTCCTTGCCGTTTTTATCTTTTATTTCAATAAAACCACCATTACAAATAGGGGTAGTATCTTGTGTTATTTGATATCCTTTAGGTAAATCAGCATAAAAATAATTTTTACGAGCATATTCATTTCTTTCTCGTATTGAGCTGCCAATTGCTAATCCCATTTTTACTGCATATTCAAATACTTTGGAGTTAGAAACAGGAAGAGTCCCAGGATGACCTAAGGTAACGACAGATGTTTTAGTGTTCGGAGTTGCTCCGTAGATGTTTTCATCTGAAGAATATGCTTTTGTATTAGTATTTAATTGAGCATGGACTTCAAGTCCGATTACCGCTTCATATTTATCTGTATAGCTCATTTATTCAATAATAAGTTTTCCGTTTTCAATTTCATTTTCTTCTCCATCAAAGAGGCGGTAAATATACAAAGCATTTACTAAATTTTTAGTAGAAATTTTCTCTCCAGAAAAAATATTTTTTTGTAAAATGATTCTTCCTGATAAATCATAAATCTGAATTTCAGATACATTTGATTTAAAAGAAATAAAAGAAGAAGAAGGATTAGGATATAAGCTTAATTCATCCTGCAAATTATTTATTTCTGTAGATGGAATGCTACAGTCAAAAATATATAATCCAGTTTGCATATCTGATACAATTATATTTCCAGAAGGTAAATAAGGATAAACTCCCCAAGCTCCTTTATAAGAATTGTAAGATGAAGGAGAATATGTGTCGTAATTACAAACTTGAACTGGATTTGAAGGGTCTGAAATATCAAACACTCTTAATCCATCATGATAATATGCTAGATATAAAAAATCTCCTTTAATAATTCCATTATGCGCCATTGACTGTGCATTTTCACCAGAATTTAAAATAGATAATACTGAAATATTATTGTAATCAGAAACATCCATAATTTTCACATCATATCCATGATTCTCATCTTGCATAGCGTAAATCGTTCCATTGTCAGATAGCCAACCAGAATGATTGTATCCAGCATCTGGATAAGAGGTGAATGAAGATAATTCAATATATGGTGGGGTAGGAAGAACAGGCCAATCTAACGGAGAGAAATCTATAATTCTGAAACCATCATTACCACAATTCAAATAAGCAGTGTCATTTTTTACATAAGCATCATGAACATGACCTACATCAGTATATGAATATAATAATGTCGGATTCACAGGATCATGTAAGCTGTAAATATCCATTGCAGTATTTGATGCACAAGCATATAATTTTGCTGTTGCAGTATCAATAAAAATATTATGTGATGTATTGAATAAGTTGTCTGAATCATAAACTACATTTACAGAAGTAGGAAGATTTGAAATATCTACAATTTGTAATGTACTTGTACTCCATCCTTCATCACATACTATATAAAGATACCCTTGGTAATCATGATAATCTCTATGAACAACTCCACCACCGGTATAAGCTCCTGCAACAAAAGCTACTTCTGTAGAGTTTTGAGGGTCTGTTACGTCAAAAAAATGTGTTCCTTCAGTAGATCCGATTACTGCTATTTCAGTATTATTAACTTCAAATCCCCAACATTCGTTATAGGCATTATCATAAGATGCTGAACCAACAATAGTAGAATCATCCCAATGAAAAAGTAGATTTGTATTTAATTGAGAGAAAGAAAATGTGGCAATTAAACAACTAAATAATGTTAAAATTAAATTTTTCTTCATAATTATATTTTTGAAATAAGTTTTTTAATAATTAGTGTGAGTTTTGGTTCTGCAACTTCTGAAACTTTCTGGATCTCTTCATGAGTTACTTTCTGTATTTTTCCAGGTACTCCTAAATCCGTAATTACCGACATAGCAAAACAAGGAATATTCATGTGATGAGCTACAATTACTTCTGGAGCTGTGGACATACCAACTGTGTCTCCTCCAATTATACGCATGTATTTATATTCTGCAGGAGTCTCTAGAGTAGGTCCAGTAAGTGCGATATAAACCCCTTTTTGTACAGGAATGTTATTTTCAGAAGATATTTGTTCTGCCATTCTTATCATTTCCTTATTGTAAGTTTCGCTCATATCCGGGAATCTAGGACCTAACTCATCAAGATTCGGTCCGATTAATGGATTAGGAATAAGACAAATATGGTCTTCTAATATCATTAAATCTCCAACTTCATAATCAGGATTTACACCTCCACTTGCATTAGAAACTATAAGATTTTTTATTCCTAAGAATTTCATTACACGAACAGGGAATGTAACTTTTTCGATAGAATATCCTTCATAAAAGTGAAATCTACCTTGCATTGCAATTACATTTTTACCACCTAAAGTCCCAAAAATTAACCTTCCTGAATGTCCTTCTACAGTTGAAACTGGGAAATTAGGTATTTCATTGTAAGGTAAGGAGTGTTCTATTTCTATCTCGGAAACTAATCCTCCAAGTCCTGTCCCTAAAATTATTCCTACTTCAGGAGAGAAGTTTGTTTTTTCTTTTATAAAATTAGCTGTGTTCTTTATAGTTTGTAACATGATTTCTTATTTTTTCTTTCAATTTCTTTTCTTCATCTACCTCTATTTTTATTGGTAAATAATAGATGTCAAAATCCTTAAGGTATTCTTTAAATTCAGATAACTTAACTTTATCTTTTTCGGTCGTCAAAATAATACTTTTTTCAGAGTTTGCGGAGGTATGATACAATAAGATTTTTTGAATGTCTTTTTGAGTGTAATTATGATGATCTTTAAATGAAATAGAATTTACTCTGTTTTTACTCTTCTTCAGAAAGTTAATAATAGATTCATTATCTGCAATAGAAGTTATTAGTGTAATATCAAAACCGGAAATTCCTGAAATTATTTTACTGTTATTAAAAAGATGTTTAAAATCTTGATAGAAAATAGAGCTGAAAAAATGTTCCTGAAATGAATGTAGGTTAAGGTTACTTAAAGTTATTTTTTTTTCAGTTTCTGTAATTTTAGGAGTTTTTGATGTGATAATAATATCTGCTCTTTTTGTAGAGATTTCAGAGTCTCTTAACCTTCCAGAAGGTAAAAAATAATCTGTATAATAAGGATTTAAAAAGTTATTTAAAATAACATTTAAAGATGCATTCACCCATCTGTGTTGAAAACCATCATCCATTAGTATTACTTCTGTTTCTGGGAAATCATTGATTATTTTATCAATTCCTTTTCTTCTGTTTTCGGAAACGGCAACAATTGTGTTCGGATATTTTTGTTTTATCTGTAAAGATTCGTCACCAACTTCAGTAGGATTTGACTTAACATTAACCAAGAAAAAACCTTTTGATTTTCTTCCGTATCCTCTACTTAGAACAACTGTTTTTTTATCAGATAATATATTTAATAGATATTCAATATGAGGAGTTTTCCCTGTCCCTCCAACGGTAATATTTCCTATGCAAATAATGGGTATGTTGTAACTTTTGGATTTAAATATTCCCCAATCAAAAAATAAATTACGAACTTTAATTATAAGTCCATAAATAAAGGAAATTGGAAGTAATAAAAATCTCATAAGGGCAAAGATAGACATAACTTAAGTATTTGTATATTTGAAAAATGAAAATAAAAGAGATTACACAGTTTTTAGAAGGAATTGCTCCCTTAAATTATCAGGAAAGTTATGATAATTCAGGATTAATTGTCGGAAATGAAAATAAGGAAGTTACTTCCGTTCTTATCTGTTTGGATAGTGTAGAAGAGGTGATTGATGAGGCGATAGAAAACGGATGTAATTTGGTGATTGCACATCATCCTATTGTTTTTTCAGGACTTAAAAAACTAAATGGTAAGAATCATATAGAACGAACAATAATTAAAGCAATAAAGAATGATATTGCTATTTATGCCATACATACTAATTTAGACAATGTAGTGGGTGGGGTTAGTAGTAAAATTGCAAATAAACTAGGACTTAAAAACCAAAAAATACTTTCACCGAAAAGAGGTTTACTTAGGAAGTTGGAGGTATATGTTCCTAAAGAAAATGAGGGAGAAGTTCAAAATGCATTGTTTTCTTCTGGTGCTGGTTCAATAGGAGATTATAAAAACTGTAGTTTTCAGTCAGAGGGAATAGGAACTTTTTTGCCAACTGAAAATGCAAACCCAACTTTTGGAGAAAATGGAAAACAAGAAAGGGTAGAGGAGGTGAAAATAGAAGTAATCTTCCCAAAAAATATAGAAAAAAGGATAATTTCAGAAATGAAGAAAGCTCATCCGTATGAGGAAGTTGCTCATCAAATCTATATTTTAGACAATGTTTTTCAGGATGTTGGCTCGGGGATTGTTGGAGAACTAGAAACTGAGATGGACTCAGAAGAGTTTTTAAAATCTGTAAAAAGTGTTATGAAAACGGATTGTGTCCGACATACAAAATTGGTAAAAAACACTATAAAAAAAGTAGCTGTTTGTGGTGGAAGTGGTAGTCTTTTATTGAATAGTTCAAAAGGAGTGGGAGCAGATATCTTTATTACAGCAGATTTTAAATATCATGAATTTTTTAATGCTGAAAATGATATAATAATTGCAGACATTGGGCACTATGAAAGCGAACAATTTACAAAGGAGTTAATTTATGACTTGCTTATCAATAATTTTAGTAAATTTGCGGTCCGATTATCAAAAATTAATACAAACCCGATAAATTACCTATAAAATGGCAAAAAAAACAATTAGTATTTCAGTTGAAGAAAAATTAAAAGCACTTTATGATTTACAATGTGTTGATTCTGAGATTGATCAATTAAGAATTGTAAGAGGTGAACTTCCTGTTGAAATTCAGGATTTAGAAGATGAAATTGCAAGATCAGAAGCTAGATTGGAAAAATTTGAAGAAGAGAAATCTACTTTAAAAGCAGATCAAAAAGCTAAGAAAGAATCTATTAAAAACTCAGAAGAGTTAATCACAAGATATAAAACTCAATTAGATAACATCAAGAATAACAGAGAGTTTGTTTCTTTAACTAAGGAGGTAGAATTTCAGGAGTTAGAGATGGAATTATCTGCAAAGAAAATCAATGAGATAAAAGCTAAAATCTTAATGAAAGATGAGGTGATTACTCAAAACTCAGAAACAATTGCAGATTATAAAGAAGATTTAGAATCTAAAAAGTCTGAACTTGATGAAATTACATCTGAAACTGAAAAGGAAGAAAAAGATTTACTTTCAAAATCAGATAAAGCTCAAAAGAAAATTGATCAAAGATTATTGTCTTCTTATAGTAGAATTAGAGGAAGTGTAAGAAATGGTTTGGCTTTAGTTTCTGTTGATAGAGATGCTTGTGGAGGTTGTTTTAATAAAATTCCACCACAAAGACAATTAGATATTAAACTACATAAAAAAGTTATTGTTTGCGAACATTGTGGAAGAATCTTAGTTGATTCTAATATCTTGTCAGAAAAAGAATAAAACTTTAAATTTTTATAAAAAGAAAGGGACCTCATTAATGAAGTCCCTTTTTTTAATATCTAAATCCTAATGTAAATAGGAGATAATGTTTTTCAAAGTTGACTGATGCGTGAGGTTCAGTATCTTTACTATACATTGCGTAATCTCCTGAATTTTTTGACAGAGTATAGCTCATATCAAAGAAAGTTCCTCCAAAATCTATCCCTACGCCAGCGCTATAATTCTCAGTTTCGTATTCCGGATTGTTTTTATACGGAGAACCATATAAAGCATATCCTGCTCTTAATTTAAATGGATGCAGATTTGCTTCTCCACCAACTCTTATGTTTGTTGCTTCTGTATAAGTGTCATTTATTTGGTTGTTTTCCTCTGAAAAAGAATAATAATCAGAATACATGCGAGTAAATGAATAATCGGTTCTTTCAATTTCCGCATTAATCAGAAATTTGTTTTGTAAGACAGTAGAGAAACTTCCAATAATTTTCCAAGGAGTTGTAATTTCATAACTAAAGTATCCATATGGGGAGGATTCTGAAAATTCATCTCCGTTATCCCAATTTGTAGTAGCTGAAGTAGAATATTCCTCTTCCATAGAAATATAGGAAGGAGTATGAACAGCTGCACCAATTTTAGTGTTACTTCCTGCTCTCATAATAGCTCCCAGTTTCAGATTTATACCACTACCATAAGCAATTAAATCTTCTTTATAAGAAAAACTACTTAAACCAAATGTTGTATCCGAGAAATTACTTTCAGAATAAGTCTTGTTCTCAGAATATTGTATTGTAGGAATACCTATTGTAGCACCAAAATAAAATTTTTCCTGATAAGAACTTCCTAATGAGAAAACATATTCACCCATATCTCCTCTAGAACTTACTCTATCACTTTGTGTTTTCTCAGATAAAGGATTGATATGAGATATATAATGTCCGTTATCAGATGCATACCATCCGGTAGCAGGGTTTACAGAGTCATTCTCCAAGTCAATTATATCTGCCCAAAATGCAGGACTAGCTCCAAAACTATTTAAATTATCAATAGACACATTATACTCTCCAGTTCGATCATCAAAGAATCCATGAGCGTCATTTAATAAAATATCTGCAAAGGATGAAGTAGAATTTAATGTTTCTATATCAAATTTATTATCATAACTAGCAAGTTGATTCCATCCAAATCCGATATTTATTCTTTTCCATTCCTCATCCATATTCTTTCCTGAGAAAACAAATCCAAAATTAGAAAGATTAGAACCAAATTTATTATTTGTAAAATTATTTCCATTTAAAGAGGTATTTGTTTCTACCATAGAGAAGCTAGGGGTAAAACTTAGTTCAGAATTTTGATAAAAGGCAATCCCCGCAGGATTAAAGCTTAAAGTAGTGAAATCACCACCTAAGGAACCGAAACTTCCTCCCATAGCATTAAACTTTGCTGTGCCAAATATGTTTTGTTGAGAGTATCTGAGTGCGTCTATTTCGTTTTGTGCACTTAGGTTGACGCTTAGCAATCCTATAAAAAGGATAAATATTTTCTTCATCTTGTTATTTTCTTGGTTTTACACTTCTTCCTCCTCCACTTGAGTTTCTGCTTCCTCCAGAAGAATTGTTCTTGCTTCCAGAATTATAGCTTCTGTTTGGAGTTGAAGTACTTTTGTTTGAATTGTTGTAAGAACGGTTTGTTTTTGTTCTGGTATTACTTTTGTTTGAGTTGTTGTAAGAACGATTTGTTTTCGTTTTGGTATTATTTTTGTTTGTTGTGTTTTTCTTTATGGTATTAGTTTGAATAATATTAGTCTTAGTAGTGCTTTTCGTACTATTACTATTGTTTTTAATTATTGTTTTTGTATTGTTACTTTTATTATTATTGATGTTGGTTTTTACAGAGTTATTATTTTTTATTGAGGTAGATTGATTCGAATTTATGTTGTTTGTGTTTAATCCTGTAGTTAGATGCCTGTTTCCACCTCTTAAACTACCTCTATGTCCAAACTCGCTATTACTTGAATTTGTGATATAAGTATTTCCCCCATTATAATAATGCCCATGATAGTTGTTGTTGTAATGTCCTCCATAATAATATGGAGTGTAATAAGAAGAATAGTAATTATAATATGGGTCATAATAATTGTATCCTCCGTAATAATAAGGTGAATTCCATCCGTAACTATAGTATATACTTGTTCCGCAATGATAAGGATTTCCTGTGTACCAATAACTATTTGTATAATGACTTCCATAATATCCGTACGAATAAGATGGTCTGTGGAATCTTCTTATTCTGGAAGTGTAATAAAAGTCATAATCATCTTCATAATAATTATTGTTATTAATGATAGTTGTATTTCCTTCATTTGAAATACTGTCGTCATAAATTTCTTCAACAATTACAATTGTTTCTTCTGTTTCAGGAGCAGAAACAAATTCATCAGAACCCAAGTAATTTGGGTCAGAATAATTATATGAATTATAAGTTGTTGTACAAGAACTGAAAGAAATCAGTAAGATTGATAGGTAAAAAATAGTAGTTTTCATCTTTTCTTTTTTTAGTTAGACCAAAGTAAACAAAGATAGTTTAATTTATTAAATTTGCTATCTCATTTCTTATAACGAGAAATGCGGGATAAAATTACAATATTTTAAATTAAAAATGGCAAAAAAATTAACTTCTAGAGAACAAGATTACTCACAGTGGTATAATGAATTGGTTCAGAATGCAGATTTGGCTGAAAATTCGGGAGTAAGAGGATGTATGGTTATAAAACCATATGGATTTGCAATTTGGGAAAAAATGCAAGCAGAACTAGATAGAATGTTTAAAGAAACAGGACACGAAAATGCTTATTTCCCTTTATTTATACCAAAATCATATTTCAGTAAAGAGGCAAGTCATGTTGATGGTTTTGCTAAAGAATGTGCAGTTGTAACTCATTATAGATTGAAAAATGACCCAGATGGAAAGGGTGTAATAGTTGATCCGGAAGCGAAATTAGAAGAAGAATTAATTGTCCGTCCTACTTCAGAAACAATTATTTGGGATACATACCGAAAATGGATTCAGTCCTATAGAGATTTGCCAATTTTAGTAAATCAATGGGCAAATGTTGTGAGGTGGGAGATGAGAACAAGATTATTTCTTAGAACTGCAGAGTTTTTATGGCAAGAAGGTCATACCGCTCATGCTACTAAAAAAGAAGCAATTTTGGAAACCAAGCAAATGATAAATGTGTACGCAAAATTTGCAGAAAGTTTTATGGCAATGCCTGTAGTGATTGGAACAAAAACAGAAAGTGAAAGATTTGCAGGAGCTTTAGAAACTTATTGTATTGAATCATTAATGCAAGATGGTAAAGCATTACAAGCTGGCACCTCTCATTTTTTAGGTCAGAATTTTGCAAAAGCATTTGATGTTAAATTTGCTACAAAAGAAGGTAAACAAGATTATGTTTGGGCTACTTCTTGGGGGGTTTCAACAAGGTTAATGGGAGCTTTAATTATGACTCATTCTGATGATGCGGGATTAGTGCTTCCTCCAAAATTAGCTCCTTATCAGGTAGTTATTGTTCCTATTTATAAAGGTGAAGAACAACTGGAGGATGTTTCGGAAGTTGCCTTAAAAGTGAAAAAGGAATTAGAAAGTTTAGGTGTTTCAGTGAAATTTGACAATAGAGATACTCATAAACCAGGATGGAAATTTGCAGAGTACGAACTAAAGGGAGTTCCATTAAGATTAGCTTTAGGAAATAGAGATTTAGAAAATGGAACTATTGAAGTTGCTAGGAGAGATACTATGGAAAAAGAAACTCTTCAGATTTCTGATATTGGTAATAAAGTTGTTCACTTGTTAGATAATATCCAGGAAAATTTATTTACAAAAGCTAATTCTTTCCGTGAAGAAAATACTTTCTCAGCAAATACTTATGATGAGTTTAAGGCATTAATTGAAAAAGGGGGTTTTGTTTATGCTCATTGGGATGGAAGATCAGAAACTGAAGAAAAAATTAAGAAAGAGACGAAAGCTACTATCAGGTGTATTCCTGAAAGTAGTAAGATTGAAGAAGGAACTTGTATTTATTCTGGTGAAAAATCAACCAAAAGAGTATTATTTGCAAAAGCATATTAAATGTCAGAAAATAAGAAAATACTAGAGTTATTAAAAACAAAATCATCCACAAAACAGGAAGTTTTTAGAATCACAAAATCTTTTTTTTCTGATTTATCTAATCTTTTACAGGAAAAAGCAGAATTATTAAATTCAGATATTCAGAAAGAGGATAAATCGGTTGAGGTTGATTTTAAAAAATCAGGAGATTTCGAATCACATTTCAGTTTTTCTGGAGATAGATTAGTCTTTCATATGCATTCAAATATATTTGATTTCCATACTTCTCATGAAATAAATAAGACTTCATATGTAAAAGAAGATAAATTAAGATCGTATTGTGGTGTAATACATGTATATAATTTTTTAAATGATTCTTTTAAGTATAATCGAATGAATGATGTTGGGAATTTGGTTGCCAGAATTTTTATAAATAAGGATAAACACTTCTTTGTTGAAGGTGAAAAACAATTAGGTTTTTTATTTAATGATTTTGTAAATCAACAATTAGACAAGTTAGAATTGGAAAGAATCATAGATGTATCTATACTTTTTTCATTAAATTTTGATTTAATTACACCAAATTTTCAAGATGTAAATTTAGTAAGTATTCACCAAATACTAGATATGAATAGTAGTCATAAGCTCCGAACTTCTAAGTCTCTTGGATTTAAATTTTCTTTTGAAAACAAATAGATTGTTTTTATTTGTAAAATAATAAAAAAAGAATACATTTGCACTCCAAATTTTTGGAAATAGCTGGCCCGGTCGTCTAGTGGTTAGGACGCATGGTTTTCATCCATGTAACCGGAGTTCGATTCTCCGTCGGGCTACATAAAAAAATAAAATAAAAGAAAGATGGCAAATCATAAATCTGCAATAAAAAGAATCAGACAATCAGAGAAAAAAAGATTGTTAAATAAGTATTTCCATAAAACAACAAGAAATGCAATGAGAACTTTAAAGAATACTTCTGATAAAAAGGAATCTACTGCATTACTTCCAAAAGTTGTTGCTATGTTAGATAAATTAGCAAAAAGAAATATTATTCATAAGAACAAAGCTTCAAATCTGAAATCAAAATTAACTAAGCATGTAAATGCAATATCTTAATTAGGATTTAGTTTTTAGTTATTATTTTAGAGGAGGGTCTATCATTTTATGATAGGCCTTTTTTTAGACACTTATTTTATTCCAATATTTATAAATCCCTAAAGCAGAAAGTAAAGTCTCTTATTGCAACAAAAATAACAAGAAGTCTGTATAAACGACTCCTTTAAAACCACCTAAAACACTAAAAGTTACAGTTATTACACTTGCGATTCCAATTGTGTAAAGAGGATCTAATCCAATCAAAAGATCTAATTTCATAGAGTTTAACTTGTTTACAAATTTAATCATTTAAACTGCTATCTTTGCAGAATGGGAGAACAGAATTATAATATGGTTGCAACTACCATGTCCGGACTGGAAGAAATATTAGCGAAAGAACTTAGAGCTTTAGGAGCTCAGCATGTTAAAATTCTGAATAGAGCTGTTGAATTTGTGGGAGATAAAGGATTTATGTATAAAGCTAATCTGAATTTGAGGACTGCAATTAGGATTTTAAAACCAATTTTTGATTTTAAAGCCAGAAATGAGAAAGAACTTTATCGTAAAATATACGCATATGATTGGGAACAATATTTTGGTGTAGATGATACTTTTGCAGTTCAATCATCAGGAATTTCTGATGTGTTTTCTCATAGTAAATACACTGCTCTTAAAACTAAAGACGCAATAGTAGACTCATTCAGAGATAAACATGGGAAAAGGCCAAATGTAGATGTAGACTCTCCAAGTGTTCAGATTAATGTTCATGTCAGAGAAAATAGCTTTGTCATTTCGTTAGATAGTTCTGGATATTCTCTACATAAAAGAGGGTATAAAGTATCCTCTGTTGATGCTCCTATAAATGAGGTGTTGGCTGCTGGTTTAATATTATTGTCCGACTGGAATCAAATTAGTAATTTTCATGATCCAATGTGTGGTTCGGGTACATTTTTAATTGAATCTTCAATGATAGCTCATAATATTCCTGCTAATATCTTCAGAAAACGATTTGGGTTTGAAGGTTGGAAGAACTTTGATGAAGAATTATGGGATACAATTAGAGATACTTCTTTGGAAAAGGAGAGGGAATATCATGGAATTATTACAGGAGCTGATAAGTATCAGAAATCATTAAGAGCATGTAGATCAAATATAAATAATGCTTTAATGAGAGATGAAATAAAGGTCAAATTGGATGACTTCTTTGAGTCCTCAGTAAAACCAAATTCTCATGTTGTTTTTAATCCTCCTTACGGAGAAAGAATGCCAATTTCAATAGATGAATTTTATCAGAAGATAGGTGATACACTTAAACATAATTATGAAGGATGTACTGTTTGGCTTATTTCATCTGATATCGAAAATTTAAAAATGATTGGATTAAAACCATCTAGAAAGATAAAAGTTTATAACGGAAAATTAGAGTGTAGATTTCTGAAATTTGAAATTTATGAAGGTTCTAAAAAAGCATCCAAACAAAATATATAAAGAAAGGAGAGTGAAAACTCTCCTTTTTTTGATTAAATTTTCTTATTAGTTATTCAATAACCTTACCGCTTCTTGCACTGAAATCCTTTCACCATCCTTCTCCGCATAAATAAATGCATCTGAGAAACCACTTTGAGCTACTTCTGATTTTCTAAACTCAGCTTCTGTTAATGAATTGTATTTCCCTGCTAAGTATTTATATAAAACTCCATTGTGATGAACTTTATTTGTTCTTCCAATTTTATTTAAATTGTCTTGAGTTTTAGAATCTAGTTCTTCACCCCAAACTCCAATTTGTACAATAAATTTAATTTCAAAAGTTGGAGTTTCTTCAATTGTTTCTTCTTCTTCTTCTTCTTCTTCTTCTTCTTCTTTCTTTTCTTTCCTTTTCTTTCGGATTTTCTTTTCCTTAACAATTGCCTTACTTACAGTAATTCTTTCTCCATTATTAAAAGTTACAAGAAAAGCATCTTCAAATCCTCTAGCTCTCATTTCCGCTTGTTTTATTAAAGCATCTTGGTGGTTGTTTGGTGCATTTACAAAATAATATGTCCCTCCATTATCTTTAAAGTCAATAACATCTACCCCCTCAAAAATATTATATGAAAGAGGTTTCTTATAGAATCCTAGTTGAACTTTATACACTACTTTTTCTTTCATTTCTTCTATTTCTTCTTCAGATATAGTGTTTTTATCTGTTGAAGTAGAGTCTGTGTTTGTTTCTTCAACAACTACATTATTTTCCTCAGATTCCTTCTCCAGCTGTTCTTCCTTTTCATAATGATAAACAAAATCAGAAACTACACCATTTTCTACTTCAATAATTTTCGTGTCTGATATTTTATTTAGATTAGTAACAATCATATCTCTGTTTTCAGCATCATCAATGATATGGTAAGTACCAACAGCATAAACAATTGATCCATCTTCTTGTGGAATACTTTCAAGATCTTCTAAACTTAAGAATTTATTTTTCAGATAAGAAGGAACATCATCATAAAATCTACCTACTTGAACTTTATACCTTTTCCCGATAGGAGTTTCTTTTTTACTATTTAAATAAGCAAGATTAAATGCATTTGCTTTGGCAATAAGATATTCGTTTTCAGTTTTGTAATTATCTTTATTTATCTCCGCATTGTTATAAAACTTAGCATATTCTCTAGAAGCTGCTCCATATTCAGAATATAATGATCTAAATTCTTCTTCTGATAATTGAACTCCTCTTTCATTAACAACTGCTCCTACAATTGTATTTAATTCATCATCTAAATAATTAGGTACTCCATCATTATCTCCATCATAAGCGCAACCAAATTCATTAACTTTAATTCCGTTTGGTGTGCCAGGACAATTGTCATCTATATCAGGAACTCCATCAGCATCATGGTCTTCAACATCTATAGCTTTAAAGTTTATATTTGTGTAATTTGTTTCGTCATAATAATTGTATTCATCTGGTTTTGGAGTAAATAAATCATAATGAAGAGTAAAGTTAACAGTAGTAAAATTATCGTTTGATGCCAAGTCAGTTGCTTGGTCAATATCTACAAAAGATAGATGGTAATTCATACCTACATCAAATCTAATTCTTTCAGAAACATCTAAAGAAATACCAGCTCCAAGTGGTAGATTCATTCCGCTTTCCTGAGGATTGTTATCTGTTCTGAAGTAGATCCATTGTGCTCCGAATGTTGCAAATGGTGATATTTTTGTATTACTTAAAATATTATTAAAAGTATAGTCAAAATTAAAACCTAAAGCATTCAAATCTGTTTCAAAATTTTCTTCTCCAGATTTTTCATGTAATTTTGCATTTGAAGTGAATAAAAAGGAAAGATCTAAATCTTCAGAAAGGTTAATTCTAATTCCTGTATTAATTCCCATATTTCCTAAAAGGTAGTTTCCATCAGGTCCTTTTATATCTCCAAGAGAGTTGTAGTATCCAGATCCTATAGAAAACATTGGTTGAAATGCATCTTTTTCAGGAACATCATAACTTGTGTTTTGAGAAAAGGATTGGGTAAATACAAATAAAGTAAGTAGTAAGAAAATTTTCTTCATAATCAATAGTAGTTTTATACAAGGCGTAAAAATACTAAAAATTCAGAAAACAAGCACTTTCTTTTAGAAATTCGGTTTTAATCCAAATTTATCATAGAATTCATTAATGGCCGTGAGAGCTTCATCAGCTGTGTCTACTACTGAAAATAAGTTCAAATCTTTAGGGCTAATATTTCTTTCTTTGTCTAACATTGTCCCTTTTATCCAATCTAATAATCCGTCCCAAAAAGATTTACCTACCAATACAATAGGGAATTTTCCTATTTTTTTTGTCTGAATTAAGGTTATTGCTTCAAAGAGTTCGTCTAATGTACCAACACCACCTGGCAGTACGATAAATCCTTGAGCGTATTTTACAAACATTACTTTTCTTACAAAGAAATAGTCAAAGTTTATTAATTTATCATTATCAATAAATTCATTTGAAGATTGCTCGAATGGTAATTCAATATTTAATCCTACAGATTTTCCTTCACCTCTTTGTGCTCCTTTATTTGCAGCTTCCATTATTCCTGGTCCTCCACCTGTAATTACTCCGTATCCATTTTGAGTTAATTTATAAGCAATTTCATCTGCTAATTGATAATATGGGTTTTCCTCTTTTGTTCTTGCAGATCCGAATATTGAAACGCAAGGTCCAATTTTACCCATTGTTTCAAATCCTTCTACAAATTCAGACATTATTTTAAATATTTGCCAAGAATCCTTTGTTTTTATTTCATTCCAACTTTTTTCATCAAATACTCTTCTTAGTTTCTTTTCATCTTTAGTCATGCTTCAAATTTTAATTACTTAATTCTTCTTTTAGATATTTTGCTGTATATCCAACCTTATTTTTTACGATAGTTTCCGGAGTTCCGTTACATATTATCTCACCACCCTTCCCTCCTCCTTCAGGACCTATGTCAATTATATAATCAGCAGTTTTTATTACATCCAAATTATGTTCTATTATTATTACCGTATTTCCTTGATTTACTAATTTATTGATAACCTCCAAAAGTATTTTTATATCATCAAAATGTAAACCAGTTGTTGGTTCATCTAAAATATATAATGTATTTCCTGTGCTTCTTTTTGCTAGTTCGGATGCAAGTTTTACCCTTTGGGCTTCTCCTCCAGAAAGTGTAGTTGCAGCTTGTCCTAATCTTATGTATCCAAGTCCAACATCTTGTAAGGTTTTTATTTTTTTATAGATAGAAGGAATCTTTTCAAAGAATTGAACGGCATGATTGATTGTCATGTCTAAGACATCAGAAATTGATTTTCCTTTGTACCTGATTTCAAGTGTTTCTCTATTATATCTTTTACCATTACAACTTTCGCAATGTATAAGTACATCTGGTAAGAAGTTCATTTCAATGGTTTTCATTCCACCACCTTTACATTCCTCACATCTTCCACCAACCACATTAAACGAAAATCTCCCTGACTTATATCCTCTTATTTTTGATTCGGGCAAAGATGTATAAAGGTTTCTGATTTGAGAAAATACAGAACTATATGTAGCGGGGTTTGATCTAGGAGACCTGCCGATAGGAGATTGATCTACTTCAATTACTTTGTCAATGTTTTCAATCCCTTTAATTTTTTTATACTCAAGAGGTTCTTGTACACTTCTGAAAAAATATTTATTTAAAATAGGGTAAAGTGTTTTGTTTACTAATGTAGATTTTCCACTTCCAGAAACTCCTGTTACGCAAGATAAGGTTCCGAGTGGAATTTCTAAATCTACATTCTTTAAATTATTTCCTTTTGCTCCCTTTAGTATAAGTTTTTTACCATTTCCTTTTCTTCTTTCTTTTGGAATTTCAATTTTCCTCATCCCATTTAGATATTCTGAAGTGGAATTTTTCCCTTTAATAAATTCTTTAGAGGTTCCTGAAAAAGTAATTTCACCCCCATGTTCTCCAGCATCAGGGCCTAAATCCACAACATAATCTGACTCTAAAATCATGTCTTTATCGTGTTCTACAACAATTACAGAATTACCAACATCTCGTAATTCTTTTAATGATTTTATTAATTTCTTATTATCTCTTTGATGAAGTCCAATTGATGGCTCGTCTAGAATATATAACACATTTGTAAGTTGAGACCCAATCTGTGTAGCTAATCGGATTCTTTGACTTTCTCCACCAGATAAAGTTTTAGAACTTCTATTTAAAGTGAGGTAGCCTAAACCTACATCTAAAATAAATTTTGTTCTAGTGTTTAACTCTTTTATTATTTGTTTTCCTATTATTAATTGTGTTTTATTAAGTTTCTTTTCTGAAGTATTAATCCAATTATAAAAACTTGAAATATCCATATTTGATAAATCTTTTATACTTGAATCTGCAATTTTATAGCTTGTGGATTCTTTGTTTAATCTACTTCCGTCACAAGTTTCGCAATGAAATTCACTTCTGTATTTATCCGCCCACCTGGATATTGATTTTACATAAGTAAGTTTAGCTTGCTGTTCTATAAAGTTTATAATTCCATCAAAATTTATTTTATATGTTTTACTAACTCCTACATTTTTCAGCTCTACCGAAAAATTTTCATGTAAACCATACAAAATTGCATTTAATCCTTTTTTGCTTATTTCTTTAATTGGTGTTGATAAATCAAAGTCATATTTTTTGCCAATAGCTTCAATTTGTTTCAGAAACCATTTTGCATTCTGTCCTTCAATAGGAGCTATTCCTCCTCTGTTAATACTTAGTTTTTCATCCGGAATAATCTTTTTAATATCCACTTTTTTATGAAATCCTAATCCGTTACAACTATTACATGCTCCTTTAGGAGAGTTAAATGAAAAGTTATTTGGCTCAGGGTTTCTATAAGCAATTCCACTAGTAGGACACATTAAATTTTTACTGTAATACCTAGGAGTTGCTGTGTCGTGTTCTACAATCATAAGTACGCCATCACCATCAGAAAGAGCAGTTTTTACTGATGAAACCAACCTTTTATTATTTTCATCTTTAACCTTAAGTCTATCAATTACAATTTCAATATCATGAGATACATATCTATCTAATTTCATTCCAGCAATTAAATCTCTTATTTTTCCATCTATTCTGATTTTAACATATCCTTTTTTAAGTGTTTTTCGTAGCAATTCTCTGTAATGTCCTTTTCTGGAACGAACAATTGGAGATAAAATATTAATTTTTTTATTTTTAAACTCTTTTTGAATAAGTTTAATAATCTGATCATCAGAATATTTAACCATTTTCTCTCCTGTATTATAAGAATAGGCAATTCCTGTTCTGGCGAAAAGAAGTCTTAAATAATCATAAATTTCAGTAATAGTACCGACAGTTGACCTTGGGTTTTTGCTAGTTGTTTTTTGTTCTATTGAAACAACAGGACTGAGTCCAGTAATTTTATCAACTTCGGGTCTTTCCTGATTTCCAAGAAATTGTCTGGCGTATGCGTTAAATGTTTCTAAATACCTTCTTTGTCCTTCTGCATGTATAGTGTCAAAAGCAAGTGATGATTTTCCGCTTCCGCTTTTTCCTGTAAATACAACAAGTTGATTTCTGGGAATTGTAAGGTCAATATTTTTCAGATTATGAACTCTGGCGCCTATAACCTCAATTTTATCCTCTATCATCTTTAATTTTGAGTATTAAAAATGTTAACTTCATGTTTTTCTGGGATTGTAAACAAGTAAGTTTTACCAGATTTATTAGTTAATTTTTTATCTCTTAACCATGGATTATGATGTTTTAATATTTTGTAATTTATACCTACACTATCGGCAAAAACTGAAAGTTCAATATTTTTGTCAGAAACATTTATTTTTTTTGTTTCAATAACTTTATATAGATCTTTTTCTCTTAAATTAAAACCGTACTTGCTTTTGTTCTCAAAAATTTCTTTAATGGCCAAAAGTCTAAATACATACCTTGATGTTTCTGTTGGTAGAAACAAATCATAATAGTTATTTGAATTTTGCTCTTTAGATCTTCTGCCTAAACCATTCATACCTACATTGTATGAGGCAGCAGCCATTGTCCAATTACCAAATTTATCGTATGCTTTTTGTAAATATTCGCAAGCTGCTTGTGTAGATTTTTCAAGATTGTATCTTTCATCTACTTCAGAATTAACTTCCATGCCATAATCTTTTGCAGTGCCTTTCATAAATTGCCAAAATCCAGAAGCTCCTGCAGGAGAAACTACATTTTCTAATCCACTTTCTATAATTGCTAAATATTTAAAATCATCTGGTATGTTGTTCTTTTTCAGAATAGGTTCTATAATAGAAAAATATTTATTAGCTCTCTTAAAATAAAATAGAGTGTTAGATTGCCAATACACATTCTTATGAATTTCTTTATCGTACCTTTCCCAAATATCTTCTGCATATAAAGGAGTGTATTCTCCTGCAAATCCGACCGAATCTGGAGTTACAAGTGTGTAACTTCTAAAATATGAGTTAAATTCTCTTTGATGGATAATATCATCTATTTTGTCATTTTTCTCTTCTGGAGATAAAAAGTTGAATGAAACAATAGCGATAAAAATTAGTGATGAAATTAGTAGAAGTTGTTTTTTCATTAAAATTGTGTTTTTAAATTTTTAAATTTTTCGGATTGTTTGTCTTTTTCAGATATTATTGGATTATCTATCTTCCAGTCGATATTTAGTTCTGAGTCGTTCCACATTAACGAACCTTCAGATTCTTTATTATAGATTCCGCTACATTTATATGAAAAAATTGTATTGTTTTCTAAAGTAGAGAAACCATGAGCGAATCCTGGAGGAATCCAAAACATTGTTTTGTTTTCCCCTGAAAGCATAACAGAAACATGTTGTCCATAAGTTGGAGAATCTTTTCTGATATCCACAGCAACATCTAATACAGAGCCTTTAATTACTCTTACTAATTTTCCTTGTGCAAATGGAGGGTTCTGAAAATGTAAACCTCTAACAACTCCTTTTGAAGAGAAGGATTGATTATCTTGTACAAAATCTATATCTATTCCATTTTTTGTAAATGATGACTTACTCCAACTTTCAAGAAAGTAACCTCTATCGTCTTTAAATACTCTAGGTATTATTATTAAAAGTCCTTCTATTTTTGTTTTTATTATTTCCATTTTATTCAAGATTATGCAAGTTTCAAATATATAAAATCAAAATAGAAATATAGCTTGATTTTATAAAATAAATGTAGTTTTGCTAAAAAATTAAATTATGAAAAAAATCAATTTATTAATCGTAAGTGTTGCATTAATATTCAGCTCGTGTACTCAGAATGCATCTTACAAAATACCAGAAACAGAAATGGAAAAAGTAAGTTACTCATTAGGAGTTAACATGGCGTCAAGCGTTAAACAACAAGGAATGGACACAATTGATGCAAATGCAGTAGCAAAAGCATTTTCTGATGTGTTCGAAGGAAATGATTTAGACATTTCAGAAGAAGAAAGTATGACAATTTTACAGGATTTCTTTGGGAAAATGCAATCTGAAAGAACTGCAAAAGCAAGTGAAGCTGGAGTTGCTTATTTGTCAGAAAATGGAGCAAAGGAAGGAGTTACAACAACAGAAAGTGGTTTGCAATATGAAGTTATTACTTCAGGAGATGGAGAGAAACCAACTGCTGCAGACCAAGTTACTGTACACTATCATGGTATGCTAACTGACGGAACTGTATTTGACAGTTCAGTAGATAGAGGAGAACCAGCTAGTTTTGGAGTTACTCAAGTTATTAAAGGATGGACTGAGGCATTACAATTAATGAGTGTTGGAGATAAGTGGAAACTTACTATTCCGGCTGATTTAGCTTATGGAGATCAAGGTGCTGGGGGAATGATAGGTCCTGGATCAACTCTAGTTTTTGAAGTAGAACTTTTAGGAATTAATTAGGAATCTATTCTAAATAATAAGAGTCTAATTTTATATTATATTGATATTCTGGAACATTAATATTGTTTTCTAAATATAATATTCTTTCATTCTCAATAAATTTATTTAATTCTTTTTTACTTTCTTCATCCATTTCTAATATTGATTTTTCTGCTTTAGATATTGGGAGTATTTGATATCTTTTTAGGTTATCTTTTTTATATAACCAAACCCAATGTAGATGATGTCCAATTTCTTTAAACTTAACCACACCAGTGGAGTCTCTAAATAAAGTGAATTGTAAAGAAGAACCACCATCAGTATGTTCTCTTCTTTGATTACTTATAATATTACCTAAGGACCAGATAATAAGTTTTTCATTATCCATACTATCTTTTCTGTATTCAATTGGTTGTATCCAGTGAGGATGTCCACCAATGACTATATCAGCTCCATTTGATAATAGCCATTCCCCCCATTTTTCCTGATATTTATCTGGGTATGATAAGTATTCTGTTCCCCAATGAGTAATTACTATGATTTTGTCAACATCTCTTTCTTTTGAAGTCTTGATGTCTTGTAGTATAATCTCTTTATCAATCATATTCACAATATTAGGATGTTCAGTAGGCAACCCATTTGTACCATATGTATAGTTTAGTAATGCGACTTTAATTCCATTTTTTCTAATAAAAAGAGGGTATTTTTTTGCTCTTTCAATAGAGTCTTTATAGGTTCCTAAGTGATCTATTTTTAATGAATCAAGAATGTTTATAGTTCTTATTAGTCCTTCAGATTTTCTATCATTACTATGGTTGTTGGCTGTTGTTAATATGTCGAAACCAGCATCTTTAATTGCGATAGCATATTCATCAGGAGCGCAAAATCGTGGGTATCCACTAAATGGACTGCCTGCTAAAGTTACTTCTAAATTAGCAATTGCAAAATCAACACTATTGATTAAGGAGTGTGTATAGTCAAAATAATGATGAAAATTATAATTATCATTTGAATCTTTTGCAGCTTGTATTTGAGGTCCATGCATCATAAAATCTCCCATAAAAAGAAAACTAACCTCATCTATTAATTTATTTGTTTTAATTGGAGGTTTTTCTTGAATATTATCATTAGAACCCTGACATGAGATATTCAAATGAGTAATAGATAATATTAAGAATAATCTTATTGTGAATGAGGAAATCGAATTGTTAATCATATTTATCTTTTATTCCATCTATCTAGTTTAGGAATTCCAATAGTATAAAACCATCTTCTTACTTTTCCTATTCCTTGTTTTTTAAGTTGCTTCTTTACCATTTGTTGCATGGCTTTTGCAGTTTTAATAGTATCTTTCATTTCGAATTCACCGTTATTGTAACAATAATTACAATAATTGTTATTTAAACTACCATCTTTATTTGTTCCGGATTTAAACATTTCACTGTTTTTTGGCATTATACAGCTTTGGCAAAATTTTTCTAATCCCATAATTTCTAAGTTATAACTTTCTTGTCCAATGTGAAGTCCTTCCAAACCATGAAATCCCTACATATCCTCTTAAGTTTAATCTGTTTTTAGAAATCATATTTATTGTGCCACTATATGTATTTCCGCTTTTTGGGTCATATATCTCTCCATCATCCCATTCGTCTTCTCCATCATACACAAAGTCATACATTATTTTCATCCCCAATCTACTTCTACTTCTTAAATTTTCATCATCATTTAAAGGGTCTTTTTTAGGGTTTCCATTTTCATCATTAGGAAATTTCATCCATGTTATTTTACCAAAATAACTGTTGTCAGATCCTTTTTCAATAGTAATTATCGCATCTTTTTCTTCATTAAACCATTCTCCCTCAATTTGGTAGGATTGTGAGAAGATTAAAGTGTTTAATAAAAGTCCAAATAAGATTAATGTTATTTTTTTCATGTTTCAAATATATAAATAAAAATGTGAAAGTGTAAGTTTGATAGAAATTCTATAATTAATCTTAATTTTTTTAGGTTTTTTGCTTCTTCTTTTTTGCAGCAGGAAATAAGATATTATTCAAAATAAGTCTGTATCCAGCTGAGTTAGGATGTAGAGATAAATCAGTTTTAGGATCACCTACTTTGTGTTGATAATCTTCTGGGTCATGTCCTCCGTAAAAAGTCCAGGTTCCATTTCCTAATGTTCCATGTATATATCTGGATTCATTTGTAGATCTTGTTTCTCCCATAATTAGTACATCTGATTTTATAAACTCATTATTAAAAGATGTAGTTTGTCCCATAAATCCTTTTACTACTCTGGTATGATTTTGGCATAACATTGTTGGAATAGGGTCCCATTTTGCTGAAAAATCAAAAAGTGTAAAGAAATCTACTTCCGCTTTTATTTTTCTGTTTGATGTAGCGTCAATACTAGAAAACTCATACTGATTAGGATTAGTAACCAGACTAAAGTCTTTAAATGCTAAAGTTTTTGAGAAATCTAACTTGTTTTGAGCTCCAGACTCTATTGGGTCACCATCAAACATATGAGCACAAATATCTGTGTTCTGAGCTGCTAAAGCAATGTCGTAAGAATCGGTAGCAGAACACATGGCAAATAAAAATCCACCACCTATTACAAAGTTCTTTATCTTTTTTGCTACAGCTAGTTTCTCGTCTGATACTTTATCAAAACCAAGTTTTGTTGAGGTTTGTTCGTATAATACTTTTTGCTCTTTATACCAAGTAGCGTTTTTGTATGAAGCGTAAAATTTACCATATTGACCTGTAAAGTCCTCATGGTGTAAATGTAACCAATCAAAAAGAGGTAATATATCGGATAGAACTTCTTCATCATAAATTACTTCATATGGAATTTCAGCATAACTTAAAGCCATTGTTACCGCATCATCCCAAGGTTGTTTGTTTTTTGGAGAATAGATGGCTATTTTTGGAGTTTTTTCTAATCTTACAACATCCTGGTTTACAGATGGAGAGGAAATGCTTTTTAGGATTTCAGTAGATTGAACATCTGCAATAATTTGATAAGAAACTCCTCTGATAATACATTCTTTTTCAATTTCGGGGTAATGTTTTATCAAAAAACTTCCTCCTCTGTAATTTAATAGCCAATCTACTTTTACATCTTGTTCTAAAGTTAGAAATGCAATTCCGTAAGATTTTAAATGATTTGTTTGTGTTTCGTCCATAGGAATTAGAATGTAGGACGAGAAACTTTCTAGATTAAAAAGTAGTAATGATAATAGGATTAACCTTTTCATTATATATCATCTTCATCATAGTCCATTTCATCATTCATAGATGAGGGGATGGTAACCATAGATTCGTTTGTAACAGAATCTGCTTCATGCTCAAATTCATCTAAGTCAGAGAATTTTGCATACTGACCTCTAAATTTAAGTCTGATATTATCCAATCCACCATTTCTGTGTTTTGCAACAATAATTTCTGCTTGTCCCATGCAATTTTCTCCATCTTCCCATTCCTGGATTTTATAATAATCAGGTCGGTATATAAATGTAACAATATCTGCATCTTGTTCAATTGCACCAGATTCTCTAAGGTCAGAAAGCATTGGTCTTTTACTACCAACACCCGACCTTTGCTCTAAGGAACGGTTTACCTGAGAAAGTGCCATTACAGGAATTCCTAATTCTTTTGCGATTCCCTTTAAAGACCTAGAAATAGTAGAAATTTCTTGTTCTCTATTCCCTCCTTTACCACCAGCAGTCATTAGTTGTAAGTAATCAATAACAAGCATTCTTACTCCATGTTTTTTCACAAGTCTTCTTGCTTTAGCTCTAAGTTCAAATACCGAAATAGCTGGGGTGTCGTCAATAAAAATAGGAGCTTTAGATAGTCCTTTTATTTTGGAATGAAGTTGTTTCCATTCATGCTCTGCTAATTCTCCTTTTCTTAATTTACCTGCTTCAATTTCTGATTCGGAAGATATAAGTCGGTTTACTAATTGTTCGGATGACATCTCTAAAGAGAAAACGGCTACTGGCATTTCATGTTCTACAGCAATATTTCTTGCCATTGTAAGTGCAAATGCTGTTTTTCCCATACCCGGACGAGCAGCACAAATAATTAAATCTGATTTTTGCCAACCTGAAGTTACTCTATCTAATTTTGAAAAACCAGAAGGAACACCACTTAATCCGGATTCTTTGTTTTTTAAATCTTCAATATTTTTAAGTGATATTTTTATCAAATCACTCATGCTATCATAACTTTTTCGGAGAGTACCTTCAGTTACATTAAATAGCTCTTGCTCTGCTTTGTTTAGTGTTTCAAAAACATCAATTGTGTCATCTAAACTTTCTTCAATAATACCACTAGAAATATTAATAAGTTTTCTCTGAATGAATTTTTCGGCAATTATCCTAGAATGATATTCGGTATTTGCAGAGGATGAAACTCTACTAGTAAGACTAGAAACATAAGATACTCCTCCAGATTTTTTAAGGTTTCCTAATCTTTTTAATTCCTCAGTTACTGTAAGGATATCAATTGGGTTTGACTCTTTAAATAGATTTGCAATAGCTTCAAAAATAAATTGATGTTCTGTCTTGTAAAAATATTCTTGTTTTAAAATGTCAATACTATCAGAAAGAGCTTCATTATCTATAAGTATTGCCCCAAGTACTGATACTTCTAAGTCAATTGCTTGAGGTTGCATTTTCCCATTTATATCTGCAGCTTGTGTATTTTTATTTTGAAACTTTTTTGCCATATTTATTCGCTATATACTCCCATTTCGGAGAACTTATCCATTCTTATCTTTACTAACTTCTTTGATGTAATTGTTTCGCACTGAGCAATACTTTCTTTTATTGCTTTTTTCACATTTTTAAATGATTGATTAGGGAAAGTATGAGATCCTCCAAGTGGTTCTTTAATTATTCCATCAATCAATTTGTTTTTCATCATATCATCAGAAGTAAGCTTTAGTGCTGTAGCAGCTTTCTCTTTAAATTCCCAACTTCTCCAGAGAATAGTAGAACAATTTTCTGGTGAGATAACAGAATACCAAGAGTTTTCCATCATTAATACTCTGTCACCAATTCCTATTCCTAATGCCCCACCAGAAGCTCCTTCACCAATAACAACACAAATGATAGGTACTTTTAGTTTTGTCATTTCAATAAGATTGTGTGCTATTGCCTCACCTTGCCCTCTTTCTTCTGCTTCTAGTCCCGGAAATGCACCTGGAGTATCAATTAAAGAAACTACAGGTTTCCCGAATTTTTCAGCCATTTTCATTAAACGGAGTGCCTTTCTATACCCTTCAGGGTTTGCCATTCCGAAATTTCGGTATTGTCTTTCTTTAGTGTTTCTGCCTTTTTGCTGCCCGATAAACATAACTGTTTTTCCGTCAATAGTTCCCCATCCACCAATCATTGCTTTGTCATCTTTTACTCCTCTATCCCCATGAAGTTCTACAAAATCACCTTTTGTTAATGCGTTTATATAGTCCAATGTATAAGGTCTGTTAGGATGTCGAGACATCTGTACTTTTTGCCAAGGTGTAAGATTTTCGTAAATTTCTTTCCTAGTATCTTTTATTTTTCTCTCTAATTCAGATACAATTTTACTGACATCAACACCACCTTCTTCTCCTAGTTCCTTTGCTTGATTTAATTTTTCAATTAAGTCTTCAATTGGTTTTTCAAATTCTAAATAATCCATTATCTTATAAATATTTGGGACAACAAAGTTAAATAAAATGATTTCGACTAGCTCATAAAAAAGGATGTGTTTATATTTGTTGTTGAAAACTAATTGATGAATGATTGTATATCCGAACGCTAAAATAAATCTGGGACTGAATATTCTCCGTAAAAGGGACGATGGATATCATGATATATCTTCTGTTTTTTATCCTGTAAAGGAGTGTGTAGATATTTTAGAAATTATAAAATCAGACACATTTGAATTTACAAAAAGTGGTATTGAAATCCCGGATGGAGAGAATCTTTGTGCAAAAGCATGGAAATTACTACATACTGATTTTGGAATAGGAAATGTAAACATTCATTTGCATAAACAAATAGCAATTGGAGCTGGATTGGGTGGTGGCTCAGCAGATGGTTCTTTTACTTTAAGATCCTTAAACGAACTTTTTGATTTGAATCTTAATAATAAAGAGTTAGAAAAGTACGCTTTGCTATTGGGAGCGGATTGTCCATTTTTTATCGATAATACTCCAAAGTTAGTAGAAGGAATAGGAGAGAAGATGACCTCTATTGATTTAGATTTATCAGATTATGAAATTAGATTTATAAATCCTGAAATACATATTTCTACAAAGGAAGCTTTTAGTGTGGTAGTACCAGAAACTCCTGAAAAAAGTGTAGAAGAATTAATAAAACTAGATGTAAACGAGTGGAAGGGAAAACTTAAAAATGATTTTGAAGGTTCTGTTTCTGAAAAATATCCACAATTAGAAAAAATAAAAGAAGACCTTTATAATGAAGGAGCTGTTTATGCGTCTATTACTGGTAGTGGTAGTGTTATTTTTGGAATTTCTGAAAAATAAAAATCCCCATCAAAAATTGACAGGGATTTAACTTATTTATACAAAGATTAGGATTTTTTATCCATTCATAGTCATTAAAAATTCATCATTATCCTTAGTCTTATTTATTCTATCTTTCATAAACTCCATAGCTTCTACAGGGTTCATGTCTGCAAGGTAATTCCTAAGAGCCCAAACTCTAGCTTCCATACCATCTGCAATAAGTAGATCTTCTCTTCTAGTTGAGGAAGAAATTAAGTCGATTGCAGGATAAATTCTTCTGTTAGAGATTTTTCTATCTAACTGAAGTTCCATATTTCCTGTTCCTTTAAATTCTTCAAAGATTACCTCATCCATCTTACTACCTGTTTCAGTAAGAGCGGTTGCTAGAATTGTAAGAGATCCACCATCTTCAATTTTTCTGGCAGCACCAAAAAATCTTTTTGGTTTGTGTAATGCATTTGCATCTACACCACCAGAGAGTACTTTCCCGGATGCAGGTTGAACTGTGTTATATGCTCTTGCAAGTCTGGTAATAGAGTCTAGTAGAATTACTACATCATGTCCACACTCTACCATTCTTTTTGCTTTTTCTAATACCAAATCAGCAACTTTTACATGACGAGAAGCTGGCTCATCAAAAGTAGAAGCAATAACTTCTGCATTTACAGAACGCTCCATATCCGTTACTTCTTCCGGTCTTTCATCAATAAGTAAAATAATCATGTAAACTTCAGGGTGATTATCAGCAATTGCATTTGCAATATTTTTAAGAAGAACTGTTTTACCAGTTTTAGGTTGTGCTACAATTAGTCCCCTTTGTCCTTTTCCGATAGGTGTAAAAAGGTCTAGCATTCTAGTTGCTGTTCTGTTATGTCCGTTTCCTAATACATTAAACTTTTGGTTCGGAAATAGTGGAGTTAAGTGTTCGAAAGGAACCCTATCTCTAACAATATTCGGATGACGACCATTAATTTTTTCTACCTTTATAAGTGGAAAATATTTCTCTCCAGATTTAGGAGGTCTAACATTTCCTTCTACTGTGTCCCCTGTTTTTAATCCCAATAATTTTATCTGAGATTGAGAGACATAAATATCATCAGGAGAAGTTAAATAATGATAATCGGAAGAACGAATAAAACCATATCCATCAGGAAGAATTTCAATCACTCCTTCTATAGGTATAATACCATCAAAATCATAATCATAATCCAATCCTTTTTTAGAATGGTGATTATAGTTTGGGTCCTGATTAGGGTTCTTTTTCTTCTGATTAGGATTGTTCTGATTTGCTTTTTTGTTGTTATGAATCTGTTTTTGTTTAGCTTGATTATCTGTATTTCGTTGAGGTTTTACCTCTGTTTTTTCGGTTTTTGTTTCCGTTTTCCCAGGTGTTTTCTCTTTATCTTCTTTGTTTTCTGTTTTCTTTTCTTCTGAGTTTTTCTTAGGTGGCTTTATAAACCTTTCTCTTTTCTTTTTTGGAGCTGTAGCTGGTTTTTCTTCTTTTGAAGCTGTTGTAGCTTGCTCATCTAATATCTTATAAATAAGATCTGTTTTGTTTAATTTTTCGAATTTTTTCAGATTTAATTTTGTTGCAATTTCTTTTAAATCAGCAACTTTCTTCGTCTGAAGATCGTCTAATTTGTACATATTTTTATTTTAATTGTTGTGTAATTTTTTTGACGATTTGTCAATAATGTAAGTGTAATAAGTGTGTGATTTTGTTTTTCTAATTGTGAAATACTATGCAATAATACAAATATTTTTACAAATACTTTATATTTGCATAAAATTATACATTTATGATACAAAGAGTTCAATCCTTATTTTTGTTTTTTGCTGCACTATTAAATATGATAATTTATTATTATGCTCCTATATTTATTAATATGGATCTATTTCCTGAATTGAAGTTAATAATGATGAAAGATTTAGAAAATCCTTTTCCTTTATTATTGTTATTAATGTCTACTTTTTTAGCTTTATTTGCTATTTTTCAGTTTAGAAATCGACTAAGGCAATTAATGATTGTTAATATTTCTAGATTATCTCTTGCTATCTCTTTCTCTCTGTTAATTATTTTTAAAGAGGAAAGAAATCATATGGGATATGGTATTTTCTATTTAACTGCTCCATATATTATATTATTTATCTCATCATACTTTATAAAGAAGGATGAGAAGTTAGTGAGGTCTGCAGATAGGATTCGTTAGTTTTTACCTCTAGGGAACTCAATAACTCTTAAATCTTTAATTTCTTTTCCATAGACATTAAAAGCAAGTATTGTTTTTACTTTATGCCATCCATAATTTCCTATTGCTCCTGGATTCATATGTAAAATATCAAGTTTTTTGTCATTCATAACCTTAAGTATGTGTGAGTGTCCGGAAACAAATAAATCTGGTCTTTTGTGTTCAAGAATTACTTTTATTCCTTTTTCATACCTTCCAGGATAACCTCCAATATGAGTCATCATCACTTTTAGTTCTTCACATTTAAAATAAGTAGTTTCACGGAATTCTTTACGAACTTTATGGTCGTCAATATTTCCCCAAACAGCTCTGAGTGGTGCATATTTCTTTAGTTCATCAGTTATTTTTAAATCACCGATATCTCCTGCATGCCAAATCTCATCACATTCTTGTAAATGTGGAAAAATTCTTTCATCCAAACTATGATGAGAATCAGAAAGAAGAATAATTTTTTTCATTTACTTTATCAGAATGAAACTACCATTTCTGACATGTTCTTTCTTTAGGAAATCATATGCAATAATTGAATATCCGTAAGTCCCACTTTTTATCATTACATCATTTAAAGTACCATCCCAAGGAGAATTTTCTCCTTTAAAAATTAATCCTCCCCAACTATCGTAGATAAATAATGTATAATTTAAGTATCCTTTCTCTCTTAAAACTGGTCCGAATAATTCATTATCTCCATCATTGTTAGGTGTAAATGCAGAAGGAATAAAAATTTCAAAAACAGGATATATTGTTAAGATATTTGAAATAGAATCCGAACAACCAAAAATATTTTCAATATATAATTGTGTTATATAATTACCAGTATCTGAAAAGATATGTGAAAAATCATCCTGATTTTCTATGGAAGTTCCATCGTTAATTGTCCAAAGCTGATAATTATAAAAATCAGATTTATTTTCGAAAAACACTTCCGGATTATCAATGTTTGCAGGTTGTGGACCGAAAGCAAATTCTGCAATAGGACTTCTATTTATTTGCACATCTGTAGAAATAGTATTAAAACAGTTTGTGATAGGGTCTGTGTATTCATAATCAACTTGATAAGTTTCAACTTCAAGTTTCTCTATGTCAAAAAAGTTAGTTTCCATTCCATCAATAAAATAAGTTCCTCCTGAAGGAATACCTTGTGTTAAAATCTGACTACTATCTTGTGTGCAGAAATTCGGAATATTTAAATTTAAGATAGGAAGAGGATTTACTATAACAGAGTCAGTTTGGTTTACAGGACTGTTACATCCGTTTTCATCAGTAATAGAGATAATGGTATATAATGTTGAAATTAGAGGAGTAAAACCAAATGGTTTTCCATTTATCATGTTGTTACCTAAAGAATCAATTAGTAAATAAGAAGTATTAGTTCCATCAAATATTTCTACAGTATAAGTAGAAGAAATAGGATTAACTATATTTATACTAATAGCAGCAGAATCATAGATACAGATTGGAGATTCCATATCAAAATTCATATACACCTGATTATTTTGATTAATCAGGACACTATCAGAAAATGAGCAAGAATTTAAATCTGTAATAGTATAATAATAAACTCCTGCAGAAAGAGCAAAAGGATTTTCAACTCCCCAATTTTCAATGTATGGACTAGTTCCACCGCTAATTGTTAATATTGCTTGTCCATCATTAGAGTTAAAGCAATTTGCATCCGTAATTACTTCCTGTACAGAAAGAGGATTTGGCTCATTTATTGTTACATAATCAGTAAAAGTGCAATTGTTTGCATCCGTAACGGTATAATTATAAATTCCTTTAGGTAGTTGAGTGATATCTACTCCGTTCCAATTTTCTGAATAAGGAGAAGTTCCTCCTGATATTTGTAGAAATGCAGTTCCGTTACTTTCTCCACTACATAAAACATCAGAAATTATCTCATTAGTTGTAATTTCGGTTGGTTCCGTAATAATTACTGTTCCTTGCTGAATGCATCCGTCATTATCAGTAACTGTAAAGTTATGACTTCCGGCAGCTAATGCAGAAGAGTCCTGACCTAGCCAGTCCCGTGAAAATGGAGGGGCAACACCAACAATATTTAGAGTTACATTCCCATCAGAATATCCGAAACAACTAGCAGAATTAATAGTTGAAGTAACTTGAATTTCAGCAGGTTCTGAAATTGTAAAGTTAAAAGTGTTTGTGCATCCATTTGCATCTGTAATGAGTGTACTATAGTTTCCCAAAGTAAGAGCTAAGTTGTTTTGTCCGAACCAATTTGTATTATATGGAGAAGTTCCTCCACTTGTAGTTATTATTGCTGTTCCATCATTATATCCGAAACACACAGCATCAGTTGTAGTAATATTTGAAGTTAAAAGTGTTGGTTCTGTAATTGTAACCGAATTAGAAAAAGTACATCCGTTAAAATCAGTTACTGTATATGTATAATTTCCATCATTTAATGCAAGAGGATTAAATGCTCCCCAATTTTCATTGTAGGGTGTGATTCCTCCTGTGATATTTAACAAAACGTTTCCGGTATTTTCATCTTTACATAATACATCATTTACTGTTTCAGTAACTAATAATTCATTTGGTTCGGTAATTGTAATTGTATTACTGAAATTACAATTTTGATTATCTGTTACAGTATATGTGTAAGTTCCTGCAGTAAGTGCTGAGGAATTATAACCATTCCAATTTTCAATGTAAGGAGTTTGACCACCAAATATATTTAAAGTAACACTTCCTGTATTTTCTCCATGACAATTTACATTTGTAATTGTTTCAGAGGAAGTAATTCCACTAGGTTCATTAATAGTAAAACTAAATGTAAAAGTACAATTGTTAGCATCCGTTACATCTACCGAATGCGTACCAGAAGTTAAATTAAAAACATCTTCTGTTGTAGATCCATTCGACCAAAGGAATGTGTAACTCCCTGTTCCTCCACTAGCAGAAATATCTATACTTCCATCATTTCCATTACAATTTGTAACATTGGTTTGAGTAGAAATTACATTAACAGCGTTTGGCTGAGTAATAGTAATATTTTCTACTACAATACAATTATTTGCATCTGTCACATTTAATGTGTATATACCTGCAGCAAGATTAGAGAGATCTTGAGATGTAGCTGAATTACTCCAAGAATATTGATACGGATTTAGTCCTCCAGAAACAGAAATGTCTATACTTCCATTGGATCCTAAATTACATGTTGTATTTGTTTGTGTATATGAAACTATAGGAGCTGATGGTTCCGTTAAAGTAACAGCATGTGTACTTGTACATAAATTTGCATCTGTAACTGTTAATATAAATGTTCCTGAAGAGAGACTATTTATATCTTCAGTGTTTTGACCCGAACTCCAACTAAACGAATAAGGAGGACTTCCTCCAAGAGTTGTAACATCAACACTTCCATCTGTAGCTCCACATGTAGATACATTGTTTTGTGTTGAAGAAATCTGAATGTCAGATGGCTCAGAAATCGAAACTGTATTTGTATAAGTACATCCATTATTATCTGTTACAGTATAATTGTAGGTTCCAACAGAGAGAGAAGATGAATTATTAGCTCCCCAGTTCTCTGTATATGTTGGTATTCCTCCAGAAATAGAAAGATTTACACTTCCATCATTGAATCCGAAACAACTCACATTATTTATTGTTTCAGAAACAGAAATAGGGGATGGGGATGTAATATTTATAGAGTTTGAATAAGTACAATTATTAGAATCAGTAATGGTATAATTATAGGTATTTACCGGAAGTACATTTGGGGTTGTATATGTATTAATTCCTCCAGTTAAAACTTGAGAGAAACTTGCTGCATTTACAGTGTAATCTGTAAATCCTCCTGAAATGCTTAATGATATACTTCCATCAGTTCCACCATCACAACTTACATTATTTATAGTTTCAGTTACTAATATTGGAGCAGGTTCTGTAATTGTAAAGAATCCAGTATTTACACATCCATTCTGATCCATTACATCTACAGAATAAGGTCCTGTAGCAAGACCATAAACACTATCTGTTGTTTGTCCAGAGGACCAAATATAAGTAGCTGATACTGAAGAGGACGATACAACAATAGAATAATCTTCTGTAGCTCCGAACCAAGGTTGAACATAAATTGGGTTTGCCATTATCCCAACATCACAAGGTCCTATATTATTTACAGGAGAGGTATTAAGAAATTGAGAAACAACTCTCATTCTAGTTGCTCCATATGCTCCAGAGTATGGGACAGTAATAGGAATAGAGACTGTAGAGGCAACTCCATCTGGAATAATACCTACTTCTTCTCCTGGGTCATTAAAATCTCCATCTATATTCCAATCAATAAATACTTTCCCTCCGGATGGATAATTATTAATAGAACAATCTCCTAAAGTAACATCTATAGAATATGTCTGTCCTTCTGTAATATCAGCAAACATTGTTGTCGTATAATCTTCATATTGATCGCATGATCCAGTAGTATTGTTATTTATACTATAAACATCACCTGTTAATTGTACCTGGTCAATAGTAGAAGTGGAGCTTGAACCTGGTGTAGAAGGACAATAAGATAAAGTAGAAACGGTTCCTGTAGTAGTTGTGGATCCACCTTGAACTTTTACTACAGCGGTACCATCATTTGATCCATTACAAAGAACATCTGTTGTTATAACATTTATTGTAAAAGCAGCCGGTTCATAAATAATACAACTATCTGTGAAATAACATCCATTAGCATCTGTAATTAAATATCCATATGTTCCAGCAGATAAAGTAGTAGGATTAGCTGTTCCCCAATTTTGAGTATAAGGAGCAGTACCTGAGCTAATATTTAGGATAGCAGTTCCGTTAGTAAATCCATTACAACTTGCGTTTGTTGTTGTTGCGGTTGCAAAAGGGGATGGGTCAACAATTAAGTTTTGTGATGTTGTTGCAGAACATCCATTTCCATCTGTATAAGTATAATCTATGATGTTATTTCCTACATTTAGTACTGAAGGAGTAAAAGTTGTTGAATTTGATCCATTAACACTATAGGTTCCTCCTGAAGGAGTTGCAGTATTTAATGTAATAGATTGGTCATTGTCGCATAAATTTGAAAAAGAAGGTATACTCACAATTGGTGAGATATTTACATTTACAGTAAGAAAAGAAGTGTCATCAGGACAAGCGGTGGAAGAACCCTGGACAACATAAGCGTATGTTCCAGACAGATTATTTGCTGGATCAAATTGATTAGAGATATTAGCCCATGAAGAGTTATACCAAACTCCTCCATTATCAGGGATTCCTAATAATTGATTCCACATATTAAATGGGGAGTCAGTATCACAAACATCTAGTGTATTATCATCTCCAGCGTCACCTCCTAGAATACAACAGTTTGTAGTTGCATTTCCACTAGTTTGTGAAAAGGTGATATTACAAGGGGAGTTTGAATAATTTGTAATTAATAAAACATAATAATCCCCAGTAGAAGCACCATTTATTTGACAGAATTCATTCCAAGTAGCGGAATAGCTACAATCTTCTACATTTGCAGCTGTTAGTTGATTGCACATAGTTGCTGGATTTGTAAATGGTCCCCAGCAGATGAAATCAATATCGTTTGAATTGCCTGCCGTACCTCCCTGAATATTGATTGTCATATTTCCAGGATTATCTATCTCACAATAATAGAAAGCTGGATTTGGCTGTGTCCACAAACAATCAAAATAAGCTCCTGTTGGTGCAGGTGTATTTGTAGAAGCAGGAAAAGTGTAATTAGTTCCGGTACAAAAAGGAAGAGCAGTATTACAAGTTGATTGAGCAAAAGAATTTACTGCAATCATTACCAATAATATTATTGAGAGATTTTTTCTCATATTACCTTATTAGATAGAAGTTTCCTTGGTATTTTCTTTCTTTCCCATGTAAATCAACTATATAGATTGCATAAGCATATTTTCCAGAAATAGCATATTCCTCTCCACCTGCAACATAACCATCCCAACCTTCAGTAATGTCAGTTGTATGGAAAATTTCTTGCCCTTGTCTACTATAGATATAAAAGTCATATTCAGCTATTCCGTCAACATAAGGGATGAATATATCATTAAGCATATCTCTGTTTGGACTAAATGCATTCGGAATATAGAAAATAAATGCTTTATCAATTACAATTTTTTGCACCAGTATATCCCAACAACCTTTATTGGATTCTACATAAAGTTCCACAAAATAAGTCCCGCTATCTGCATCTGAGAATCTGTGAGTTATCTGTCCAAAATTTGTTGAAGCTGTACTGTTGTCATCAAAATCCCAAGTACCTAAAGTATGATCTGTTGAATTGTCAATAAAATTAATTACAGGGTTCGTAACATCAGCAGGTTGTGGGTATGCAGCAAAATCTGCAACAGGTACTGGGTTTACAATTACATCAGCTGTTCCTGTAATACTTTTACCAATACATCCTTTGCTATCTATTAAACTTGTAACGGTATATGTTCCAGCTTCATTAGTTGAAATTACATGTTGGTACCCTACATTTGAAACAATTTTATTATCGATACCTACTGTATATTCAAAGTTAAATGTAGGTGTTCCACTAGATGTGTTAAAAATTACATCAACAGTAGATCCATCATTACAAATTTCTCCACCTCCAGAAACTTCTACCTCCGGTAATTGATTTACAGTAATTGTAGCTGCATCCGTAAAGTTACTGCCACATCCGTTTGCATCCAAAATTGCAGTATATGTATAAACTGAAGTAGTAGTTGGGCTAACAGAAACATTATCCGAAATATTACTTAATTGGAATGGAGTAGCAACTGTTCCATTTATATTATAAAATAGAGTCCAAGGAGCTAAACCTGCACTAAAATCAAAACTAATATTCGTAATATCACCCCTGCAAATTTCTGTTGTACCGCTTACATCAACTACAGGAAGTTCATTAACGGTCAGTGTTTTACTATCACTTAAACTTTGTATACATCCATTCGCATCAGTTACAGAAGTTAGGGTATAAATTGTAGTAGTTGATGGAGAAACTTGATATGGATTTCCTCCAATATAACCATTTAAATCCACAGTTAGTGTACTATTTGTACTTCCTTCCAAGATACTTAAATTAAATGGAGCTACACCAAATAACACAGGAAAAGCAAGGTCCGCAATGTCTCCTACACAAATTTCTGGAGGATTAGGTGAAATAATAGTAATATCTAAATCAGGTAACTCACGAACTAAAATATCTTCAGTAGTACTAATTGTTCCAATACATCCTTTCGAGTCAACAATATTAATAATATCGTAAGAATGATTTCCTACTGATGGATCAGGGGATAAAATATTTGTTTGATTTCCTAAATTATTAAAAATTAATGAAGGAATAACAATTGTTCCATTATCTCTGTAATTTACAGTAAATGGAGGAGTTCCTGCAAGGAAATCAAATTCTAAGATTGCAGCATCTTTATAGCAAATCACGGGTGTAGTTGTGCTAAATGTAGCAGAAGGATTTGGATTGTATATAATCTGAATATCGTTAGGAATATTTGGTGCAGCTTCATTATTTACATCAATAATACTAGAGATACTAAAAGTGTTGATTCCGAAACTTAAATTAGCATTTGGTATATTTATGGTAGTAATTCCAACTGAATTTAAAACTTCAGTATATGGATTTCCATTTATAGAATAATCAACTGTTACTGGAACAACACCTTGCGTCATATTAAATTCAATAGTGGCAATATCTCCTTCGCAAATCTCTGGAGTAACAGCAGTAAATGGGTTAATAATTGGATAAGGAATAACTCCAACAGGAACAGTTGTTCCATAAGTGGTAGTACATCCGTTTCCATCAGTAATTAAACTAATAGCATAAGTAGTAGTAGGTATTACATTTGGCATCATAGTAGTACTTCCACTCATACCTGAAGCAATAAATATAGAACCAGTATTAAAAGGAGAATCATCATCATATATATCTATAGTAAAAGGGGCAGTTCCAACCGACATTGTTACATCTAATCCGATTGAATAACCTTGAGTTGTTGATGGAGCTGAAGAAGTAAAACTCGATACAACAGGTTCCGGATTTATTGTTAAATCAACATTTATACTTTGGTTAGAACATGGAGGAATCCCATTAACTTGATAAGTAAATGTAGTTATTCCTACTCCATATGTATTTGGATTAATATTTGTTGGGATAGGCACTCCACTTTCATACCAAGTTCCTGGGTCAGGATTTCCTGAAAGTAGATTATCTAGATTGAATAAATTACCAGCTCCATAATTATTTATACAGATACTTTGAGGATTTGCAATTCCTATATTAGGTGCTGTAATAACTGTAACAGGTACTATTGTTTGTGCATCCGGACAAGCTGCTGAAGCAACTACATAAGTATAGTTCCCTGACGGCATAGATGCACTAAAATTAAAGGATGGATTAGGAGGTTGCTGAAATCCATTAGCATCCAACCAATATCCATTCATATCTTGCCCTGCAAGATTATTTGATAAATCATATATTGTTAGGTCATCAGAACAAACTGTAAATGGTGATGTAAGTACTCCAGAATTTGGAGGTGTTAGAACATTAATTGTAGTAGATGTAGCTCCACCTGTAGTGAATCCTGTAATTATTCCAAACCCATTAAATCCATGTCCTAATGCTGTAGATTTAAATGCAGATGTGAGTTTTAACTCATGTAATTATAATATTTATTTATATGATAACGGAGGAGATGGATGGGTTACAATACCACAAACCCCTACTTCTATTGATAATAGATTAGAGGTATATATAGATGGCCTTCTTTACAGCACAATTACAATGAATGATCTGACTGGAAGTCCTAATCCTAATGGACCTGTAATGTATTCTTTTCCTGTAACGGCAGGGGGTACGTTTGAAACTGTTTTTCTCACGGGGGGACCTAACCCTGCTGAATGTGCTTATTTTATAGAAGATAATCAAGGTAATTTAATAAATGCACAAGGACTAATTACATCTCCAGGATCTCCTTTCTGGCCTGTTCCAGCTGCTATGACGTGGCCTTCTGGTGGATTTGGAATAATACCAGGAAATGTTGCCCCAATTTCCACTAC
>CABXPN010000001.1 GCA_902514225.1 uncultured Bacteroidota bacterium | reverse complement strand
ATTTGATACCGTACAAAGTATAACTAATGTAGGAGGGCTCCTAATTCCATCTCCGTCAACTCCATATATTTCGGGTACTTTTGACTTTTCCCAGATGATGTATATAGTGCCTGGTAAAACAGGATATTTTAATTTTCAGGCTGAGAATATTCCTGGAACTGAATGGGCTCTTGAAGTGAATTTTGACGCTACAGGTGGTATAGTTATGAGCAATACTGGAGGAACATCATTTAACTGTTCGTACCCTGGATCTGGAATTTGGTTTGAAATCAAATTTCATATTGATCTATCTAACAATATTTGGGAAGTACTTGTTGATGGAGTTTCCCAAGGTGTTTTCTCAAATAATATAAATAAAATTGCATCCTTAGATTTGTATCCTGGTGTAAATTCTGAGTATTATGTAGATGATGTGTGTTATTCTTATGATACAACCCAGATTGTACTTCAAAATCTAGATATGGCTCTATCTAATATAAACTCTATTGGAGGACTTGCAGGACAAAATAGAGATGTAGTAGTTGATGTTATTAATTTAGGATTAACAACTGTGACTTCATTTGATATAGATTTTGATTATAACGGAAGTGTTATTACTGAAAATGTAACTGGAGTAAATATACCAATGTTATCTACATATTCTGTCTCTTTTACAAACCCTATAGTATTAGCTGGTGGAACAGTGTCAGGGGCCGCTACATTGTCTAATGTAAATGCTTTGGGTCCTGATAATGTTCCGACAAATGATGCTTCTTCTATACAGATAACTGCAGTAGTTCCAACTCCAAATAAATTAGTTGTAGGAGAAGAAGCTACTGGAACTTGGTGCGGATGGTGTCCAAGAGGAGCTGTTGCCTTAAATTTCATGGATAGAGATTATCATGGATATTTTCAAGGTATTGCGGTTCATAATGGAGATCCAATGACAGCTACAGATTATGATGCAGGTTTATATAGTTTTCATGGAGGAAGTTTTCCTTCAGCTGTTATAGATAGAGAGATGATGCCTATTGACCCTACGACAGGTTATCCAGATGCTATTGATCCTTCAGCATTTGAAGCAGAATTTATGCAAAAAATTGTAGATCCTATTTCAGCAACATTTACAGGAACTGCTGTCTCTACAGGAGATGTTATTGATGTTGAAATTTCAACTACAGTTACTTCTGCTATTAGTGGAAACTGGACTTTTGCATGTGTATTAGTAGAAGATAGTGTTACAGGTTCTGGAGGGACTTGGTATCAGTCAAATTCTTATTCTGGTACAATATCATTAATAGATGTTGATGGTACTGATTGGATAAATTTACCAAATTGGGTGACTGATGCGCAAATGGTATATAGACATGTAGCAAGAGGAATTCAGCCATCTTTCAATGGAGGAGCGTTGCCACAGGCGACTTATATTTCAGGAGATGTCTTTACTCAGAATTTCCAATTTACCGTAGATCCTAGTTGGGACATAAACAACATGCATGTTGTTGGAATGCTGATTAATAATGGTTCAATAGATAATGCTGTTTCTTTACCAGTGTCTATAGCAACTTCAGTAGATAATGTTTATTCAGATATTGATTTTAATATTTACCCTAATCCAACGACTTCTACAACTACCTTACTTATGACTTTAGACACTGAAGAAGAAGTTTCTATATCTGTAAAAAGTATTGAAGGAAAACTAATTGCAAAAGGTGAATACGGTACAATGATTGGTTCTCATTCATTAACGTTTGATGTTTCTGACTTTGCTAATGGAGTTTATATAATTGAGGCAATTATTGGAAATGAAGTTATTGTAAAGAAATTGATAAAAGAATAAAATCTATTTTAAGAGACATTATAAAACCCATCTGGAAAGATGGGTTTTTTTATTTTAATTTTTTCTGAATGTATTTTGCAGTAACTGATTTTTTGCTTTTTATCATTTTTTCAGGAGTACCTTCAAAAACAATATTTCCTCCTTTATCACCACCATCAGGCCCCAAATCAATTATCCAATCAGCACATTTTATTACATCCAAGTTATGTTCTATACAAATTACAGAATGTCCTTTTTCTATTAAAGCATCAAAAGATGTAAGTAGTTTATTTATATCATGAAAATGTAATCCTGTTGTGGGTTCGTCAAATATAAAAATTATTTTTTCGGAGTTTGCACCCTTACCTAAAAAGAAGGCTAATTTTATTCTTTGTGCTTCCCCTCCAGAAAGGGTAGAAGAGGATTGTCCTAATTTCACATATCCAAGCCCTACATTTTGCAAAGGTTGTATCTTGTTTGCAATTTTTTCTTCATTATTTCCTCTGAAAAATATAATTGCTTCATCTACTGTTAGGTTTAAAATTTCAGATATGTTTTTATTAGCAAATGTTATTTCTAAAATTTCATCTTTAAATCTTTTTCCTTTGCAATCTTCACATATTAAATGAACATCTGCCATAAATTGCATTTCTACAGTTGTTTCTCCTTCTCCTTTGCAATTATCACATCTACCTCCATCTACATTAAAAGAGAAAAATCCAGATTTGTATTTTCTTGTTTTTGATAATTTTTGATTTGAGAATAAACTTCTGATATCATCATAAGCTTTTATGTAAGTTATCGGATTTGACCTAGATGATTTTCCTATCGGATTTTGGTCGATAAACTCAAGTTTACTATACTTATTTGTATTGATATTACATTCCTTATAATTTCTTTTTACAGAGGTTTGCCCGTTAAATACTTGTTCTAAAGAAGGTTTTAGAGCTTCTCTTACCAGAGATGATTTTCCGGAACCGCTAACTCCAGTAATTAGAGTAAAACATTCTAATGGAATTTCAATATTCATTTTCCGAATGTTATTTATATTTATTCCTTCAAGTTTCACAGAATGTTTCCAATCTCTTCTGTTTTTAGGAATTTCAATTTTCCTCTCCCCAGAAAGATATTGAGTAGTAAGACTTCTTTTTTCTTTATGAATATCAGATAATTTTCCTTGAAAAATTAATTCCCCACCATTTACTCCTGCTTCTGGCCCCAAATCAATTATCTGATCGGCTTGTTCCATTATTTCTTCATCATGTTCAACAATTATAACAGTATTACCTATTTCTTTCAGATTTTTCAGAACTTTTATAAGGTTTTGCGTGTCTCTGGGATGTAATCCTATTGATGGTTCATCTAAGATATACATTGACCCAACCAAACTACTCCCTAATGATGTTGCTAGATTTATTCTTTGACTTTCTCCACCAGATAATGTAGCGGATTTTCTGGAAAGAGTTAGGTAAGTTAATCCTACTTTTTCTAGATATGACAATCTATTTTTTATCTCTACTAATATTCTCTTTCCAATTTTTATTTCATCAGAGTTTAACTTTATTTTATTAAAGAAATCTAAAGCGTCCGAAATATTCATTTTACTGATATCATCAATATTTTTTCCGTCAATCTTTACATACAAAGCATCTTTTCTTAATCTACTCCCGTTACATTCGTTACAATCTGTTTTTCCTCTGTATCTGGCAGATATTACTCTACTTTGTATTTTATGTTTTTCTGAGTCTAATTTTTTAAAAAACTGAAGAATTCCTTTACATTTCCCTTTACCATTCCATAATAAATCTAGTTCTTCTTCTGATAGATCTTGATATTCTTTATGAATTCGAAAATTATATTCTGCTGAGTTTTGAATAAATCTATCTTTCCATTTTGATAGTTTTATTCCACTCCAACAACTAACAACACCTCCATAAATGGATTGTTTTTTATCTTTTATTATCTTGTTTCTATCTAAACCTAATATTGTACCAAAACCTTCACATTTACTACAAGCACCATACGGATTATTAAAAGCAAATAGAGGAACAGAACTTTTCTCAAAAACTATTCCATCTAATTCGAATTTGTTGGAAAATTTATGTTTCTTTTCTTCAATCAGAACTATACAATCACCATTTCCTTCAAAAAAGGCAGTTTCAACCGAATCCGTAATTCTACTTATTAAATCATCATTAATTTCAGATGATTTGATACGGTCAACAATTAAATGTAATTTATCAGATTTTAACTTTGTTTTTTCTTCTAATAAAGTATTTATCTTCTCCACATTTCCATTGTGTAATACTCTTGAATATCCTTGCTGTAAAAGTGTTTGAAGTTTTGAGGTTGTACCTTTCTCAATCTTTGTTATTAAAAGACAAATTGTGTTATTTTCTTGATTAGAAATAAAATCAACAACATCAGAAACCTGCTGTCTTTTTACTTGTTTCCCAGAAATTGGAGAATATGTTTTTCCAACTCTGGCAAATAATAATTTAAGGTAGTCATATATTTCAGTAACAGTACCTACTGTAGATCTTGGGTTTTTAGAAATTACTTTTTGTTCTATTGCAATAGCTGGTGAAATTCCGATTATTTCATCTACATCTGGTTTTTGTAGTTTTCCTAGAAACTGTCTGGCATATGAAGATAGACTTTCAATGTATCTTCTTTGCCCTTCTGCAAACAATGTATCGAACGCTAAAGAGGACTTCCCAGAACCAGAAACTCCAGAAATTACAATCAACTTATACTTAGGAATCTCTAACGATATATTTTTTAGGTTGTGCAATTTAGCACCCCTAATAATTATATTCTCTCCCTTATTTTTCCTTTTTTTACTCATTTATAAAATGATAATTTCGCAAATTTAGTCAATAAGATTTGTATAAATAAGAAACTTTACTTAAATTTGTATCGTATTAAACACAGATATTAACTAAACACACACTATATAGACAAATTTTTACTTTAACTATTTATTAACTAAAACTAAGTAAAAATTATGCCTATTTATCAATCTGACCAAGATCTTGTAAAATTGTATTTAAATGGAAGTGAAGTCGCTTTTGAAACATTAATACGAAAACATAAAGATAAAGTATTTGCCTTTATCCTTTCAAAAATCAAAAATTATAATCTGGCACATGATGTTTTCCAGGATACCTTTATAAAAGTAATTAATTCTTTAAAAAGAGGAAAGTATAATGAAGAAGGTAAATTTGTACCTTGGGTAATGAGAATTGCACACAACTTAGTAATTGATCATTTTCGTAGACAAAAGAAAACTAGGAGTATTGCTCCTACTGATGATTTTAATATTTTTGATGTAATATCAAATGAAGAGAAAAATGCAGAAGAAAATATGATTACTGATCAGATTACTTCTGATGTAAGAAAATTGATTGAAGAATTACCAGAAGATCAGAAAGAAGTATTGAAAATGAGATATTATAGAGATATGAGTTTTAAAGAAATTGCTGAAATTACAGATGTAAGTATTAATACTGCACTTGGAAGAATGAGATATGCTGTAATTAATTTACGAAAGCTTGTAGAAAAATATAATATTCAGTTAGAAATAAATTAAGTTTAGTGCAATATAGTTTTTAATGTTGCGTTTCTCTTTTAGTATGAATCAAAAAAATATATATGAAAGGAAATTCTACATTATCAGATTTGTTTCAGAATTCGCAAATCAAAAAAAAGAACTCTGAAAAAAGACTAGTAGTAAGAGAAGGGTCAATTAAGATGCTTTTAAATTACTCTAAATCTTTAAAAAACATTAAAACAAGATCGATAGGAGATGTTTTGATTGTAAATAACTAAGTGGTTTTGGTTTTTTATTTTTAGGTCGGACAACTAATATTGTCCGGCCTTTTTTTATTTTTGTACAATGACTAAACAAGAAAGAGTCTTACAATTTATTAATTATTTTTCGGAAAACTTACCTGAAGCAAAAACAGAGTTAGATTATACAAATGTTTTTGAACTTACAGTTGCAGTTGTTTTATCAGCACAATGCACTGATAAAAGAGTAAATATTATTACAAAAACTCTTTTTGAACATTTACCAACCCCAGAAGTTATGTCGGAAGCATCAATTGATTATATTTTTGATTTGATAAAGAGTTGTAGCTATCCAAGAAATAAAGCAAAGTATCTATCAGGATTATCAAAAATGTTAGTAAATGATTTTAATTCTGAAGTTCCTGATAATTTAGAAGATTTACAAAAATTACCTGGAGTAGGTAGAAAAACTGCAAATGTTATTGGTTCAGTTTATTTTGATATTCCTGCAATGCCTGTAGATACACATGTTTTTAGAGTTTCAAATAGAATAGGATTAACTACAAATGCAAAAAGTCCGTTAGAATCAGAATTACAATTACTTAAACTCTTTCCTGAAGACAAATTAAATATAGCACACCATTGGCTTATTTTACATGGAAGATATGTGTGTAAATCTAGGAGGTCAGAATGCGAAAGATGTGGTATTACATCACTTTGTAAATTTTATAAAAATCAAAAATCAAGAAAGTAGTATTTGTTAATAAATACAAGCTCCTTTATTTGAAAATTGATTTATTATTTCTCTTTTTTGTAGTAAATTAAATTATTATGAGCGATAAAGAAAAAGCAGCCAAATTAAAGGCTTTAGAGTTAACATTAGGTAAATTAGAAAAATCATACGGAAAAGGTGTGGTTATGAAATTAGGAGACAAGGTTGTAGAAGATATAGATGCTATACCTACAGGTTCTGTTGGGTTAGATACTGTTTTAGGTGTAGGAGGTTATCCTAGAGGTAGAGTTGTTGAGATATATGGTCCTGAATCTTCTGGTAAAACTACACTTACGATACATGCTATTGCTGAAGTACAGAAACAAGGAGGTATTGCAGCATTTATTGATGCAGAACATGCTTTTGATTCAAGTTATGCTGAAAATTTAGGAGTTGATGTAAATAATTTATTGATTTCTCAGCCAGATAATGGAGAGCAAGCTTTAGAAATTGCAGATCATTTAATTAGTTCAGGAGCTGTGGATTTAGTAGTAATTGATTCCGTTGCGGCTCTTACTCCAAAATCTGAAATTGAAGGAGAAATGGGAGATAGTAAAATGGGACTTCATGCCAGACTAATGTCTCAAGCATTAAGAAAGTTAACAGCTACTATTAATAAAACTGGTTGTACTCTTATCTTTATTAATCAGTTAAGAATGAAAATTGGTGTTATGTTCGGAAATCCGGAAACTACAACTGGTGGTAATGCTCTGAAATTTTACTCTTCTGTTAGGTTAGATATTAGAAGAATTGGAGCAATTAAAAATGGAGAAGATATTATCGGAAACAGAACAAGAGTAAAAGTTGTAAAAAATAAAGTAGCTCCTCCTTTTAAAAAGGTAGAATTTGATATTATGTTTGGTAAGGGAATTTCTAGAAGTGGAGAAGTCCTAGATATGGCGGTTGATTCTGATGTTGTTAAGAAGAGTGGTTCTTGGTTTTCGTATGAAGATACAAAATTAGGACAAGGAAGAGATGCTGTAAAAACAATGATTGAGGATAATCCTGAATTAATGGCAGAATTAGAAGAAAAAATTAAAGAAGCAGATTTTGCTGAATAATGAAATTATTCTATTTCCTGATTTCTTTTCTTTTCTTTTCATGCGTTAATGAAACTTCTGACACTTCAATTCCTGAAACACAAGATAATCATTCAATTATAGTTGTCTCAAATCAGATTGAAGAAGATATTACTAATGATTCGTTGTATGTTGAGAGAGCTAAAATAAACATTCAGAAATTTAGATTTGAAGAAGCTTTAAAGGATTTAGAAAAAGCAAATCTTTTAGATTCTACTAAAGGACATACACATTATCTGATAGCGGATGTTTTATTAGAACTAGCAAAACAATTTAAGGGGAATAAGGAATCAGTACATTTATCATTAAACCATTTTCAATTTGCTATTTTATATGGTTCAGATTCATCTCTTTCTTTTCAAAAAGGAGGAGAGATATTATTGTATCTTGAAAAATATGAGCAATCAATAGAATTACTTTTACAGTCTTTGTCTCTAGATAGAAATAACTTTACAACATATAATCTTTTGGGTTATTGTTATGTGGAGTTAAACGATATAGAAAATGCAATTTCTTGTTTTAAGCAATCAATTGGTATAAAAAGTGATGATGAAGAAGCGTATTTGCAGCTAGGAAATCTGTATTATTCTAAAAAGGATTCTACAGCTATTAAATATTATAAAAATGCTGTATCCATAAATCCTACAAATAGAATTGCTTATTATAATATGGCTATGGTTTATGAAGATTTGAATGATTTTAGTAAATCTCAGGATGCATATTATAAAGTATTAGATTTGAAAATGGATGATAAATTACATATTGATGCACTTTATAATCTGGGAGTAATGTTTCAGGAAAACCTTGAAGATCCTAAAAATGCAATAGATTATTATCTTGAGTTAAAGAGAATAAATCCCAACCATTATTTAGGGCTTTTTCAGATGGCAGTTTGTTATCAGAAGTTAGGTGATGTAATGCATGCAGAACAATATTTCAGAGATTGTTTAAATATAAATCCTGAATATAAAATAGCAAAAGAAAGATTAGAACAATTATTATCAGATAACGAAAAATATAAATAAGATGAGTTTACAAAACACAATAACAGACGATATAAAAAAAGCAATGATTGCCAGAGAAAAAGATAAATTAGAATCGCTTAGAGCAGTAAAGGCAGCACTAATTGTAGAGATGTCAAAAGATGGTTCAGATTCTGTTCCAGATGATGTGACAGAAAAGATTATTGCTAGGCTTGTGAAGCAAAGAAAAGAATCTGCTGCAATTTTTTCTGAACAAGGTAGAGATGATTTGGCAAAAGATGAAATTATACAATTAGAATATTTAGAAGTGTATTTGCCAGAACAAATGGGAGAAGAAGAAGTAAGGAAAATAGTAAAAGAAGTTATTTCTCAAGTTGGAGCGTCATCTCCTGCGGATATGGGGAAATGTATGGGACCACTTATGGGTAAGTTAAACGGAAAAGCGGATGGAAAGCTAATTTCAAAATTGGTGAAGGAGGAACTTCTTTAGTTTTTTAAAAAAAAGATAAAAAAAAGGAGAACCGTTAGGTTCTCCTTTTTTAATAAAAGAATAAATTCTTTATTTTACTTTATCTACAATCTCTTTAAAAGCTTCTGGGTGGTTCATTGCTAAATCAGCAAGAACTTTTCTGTTTAATTCAATTCCATTTGCATGAATTTTACCCATTAATTGTGAGTAAGACATTCCGTGTAATCTGGCACCAGCATTGATTCTTTGAATCCATAGTGCTCTGAATGTTCTTTTTTTGTTTTTTCTGTCACGGTATGCATATTGCATTCCTTTTTCAACAGCATTTTTAGCTACTGTATGAACATTTTTTCTTCTTCCAAAGTAACCTTTGGCGGCTTTAATTACCTTTTTTCTTTTAGCTTTTGCAGCTACTGAGTTTACCGATCTTGGCATTTTTTCATTGTTTTTTGGTATTTAGTGGCTATTTTGTTTTGCACTTAAAAACTAAATACCTGGTTAATTACCTAGTTAATAATATTAAAGTCCTAACTGATGTTTGATGTTGTTCATATCTCCATCATGAACTAAACCAGATTTAGTTAGGTTTCTTTTTTGTTTTGTACCTTTTTTAGTTAGGATGTGGCTTTTAAAAGCGTGTTTTCTTTTAATTTTCCCTGTTCCTGTAAGCTTAAACCTTTTTTTAGCTCCAGCTTTTGTTTTCATTTTTGGCATTGTATCTTATTTTTATTTATTCTTCTTTTTTGGTGCTATCATCATTATCATTTTCTTTCCTTCTAGCTTTGGCATATTTTCGATAACACCTACTTCTTCTAGTGCCTGAGCTAGTTTTAAAAGTAAAATTTGTCCTTGTTCTTTAAATATAATTGTTCTTCCTCTAAAGAACACAAAGGCTTTTACTTTAAATCCTTCCTTTAAAAAGCTAGTAGCGTGTTTTAACTTAAAGTTAAAATCGTGTTCGCCAGTATTAGGTCCGAATCTTAATTCTTTTATTACAACCTTTATTGCCTTTGACTTAATGGCTTTCTGCTTCTTTTTTTGGTCGTAAATGAACTTCTTATAATCTATTAACTTACAAACAGGAGGTTCGGCAGTTGGAGAGATTTCTACTAAGTCCAAGTTCATTTGATTAGCTAAATGAATGGCCTCTTTGGTAGATACTATTTTAGGTTCGGTATTGTCACCTACTAATCTGACATGAGTTGCTTTAATGTGATGATTAATTTTGTGTAGGTCTTTTTTCTCTACTCTCTTTCTACTGAATTGTTTCCTTGCGATTACTCTTTTGTTTTTAGTTATTAAATTTTGTTACTTTTTCTATTTCCTTATTTATGGCATCAATCAATGTGTCAACTTCCATACTTCCTAAGTTTTCACCACCATGTTTCCTAACAGATATAGTCCCTTCACTTTCTTCTTTCTCACCGACTATAACCATGTAAGGTGTTTTCGATACCTCTGCATCTCTTATCTTTCTTCCTGTTTTCTCTGACCTCTCGTCAATGCGACCGCAAATATCGTAATTTTTTAGTAATTGCAATACTTTATTTGCATAATCGTGATATTTCTCGGAAATAGGAAGAATTACTAGTTGTTCTGGAGTAAGCCATAGGGGGAAATTACCTCCACAATGTTCTATTAATACGGCTACAAATCGTTCCATTGAACCGAAAGGAGCTCTGTGAATCATTACAGGTCTTTGTTTTGAGTTATCTGCAGCAGTGTACTCTAGTTCAAATCGTTCTGGCAGGTTATAATCTACTTGAATAGTACCGAGTTGCCATTCTCTACCCAATGCATCTTTCACCATAAAATCAAGTTTTGGACCATAAAAAGCTGCTTCTCCATATTCTACTACTGTATCTAATCCTTTTTCGGCTGATGCTTCAATAATTGCAGATTCTGCTTTATCCCAATTTTCATCAGAACCAATGTATTTTGCTTTGTTTTCAGGATCACGCAAAGAGATTTGAGCTTTAAACTCTTCAAAACCAAGTGCATTGAAAACATAAAGTACCAAGTCAATCACATTGATAAATTCTTGTTTTACTTGGTCAGGACGCACGAAAAGGTGTGCGTCATCTTGCGTGAAAGATCTGACACGGGTTAAACCATGTAATTCTCCTGATTGCTCGTAACGATAAACCGTGCCGAACTCTGCAAATCTGATAGGTAAATCCCGGTAAGAATATTGTTTTGCTTTATAGATTTCGCAATGGTGCGGGCAGTTCATAGGTTTTAGGAAAAACTCTTCCCCTTCATTAGGAGTTTTGATAGGTTGGAAAGAATCCTCACCATATTTATCGTAATGCCCAGAACAAACATATAAATCTTTATTACCGATATGTGGTGTAACAACTGGTAAATAACCTGCCTGAGTTTGTGCTTTTTTAAGGAAGTTTTCTAATTTTTCACGGAGTTGAGCTCCTTTAGGTAACCAAAGAGGTAAACCTTGTCCTACTTTTTGTGAGAATGTAAAAAGTTCCATTTCCTTCCCTAGTTTTCGGTGGTCTCGTTTTTTAGCTTCCTCCAATAATTCTAGGTGTGCAGTCAATTCTTTTTGTTTTGGGAAAGATACTCCATAAATACGCGTAAGTTGCTTTCGGTTTTCATCACCTCTCCAGTAGGCACCCGCAATAGACAATAACTTAATTGCCTTTATTTTTCCTGATGATGGAATGTGTGGACCTCTACATAAATCGGTGAAATTACCTTGCGTATAGAAAGTGATATTTCCATCTTCTAAACCATCAATAAGTTCTAATTTGTACTCATCTCCTTTTTCAGTAAAGTAGGAAATAGCCTCTTCTTTTGAAATGTCTTTACGCTCGAACGACATTTTCTGAGAAGCCAATTCTTTCATCTTTTGCTCAATTTTAGGCAATTCATCAGAAGATAAGACTCTATCTCCTAAATCGATATCGTAATAGAAGCCATTATCGATTGCAGGACCAATACCCAACTTAACTCCAGGATAAAGAGCTTCTAATGCCTCTGCCATAATGTGTGCAGAAGAATGCCAAAAACTCATTTTCCCCTGCTTATCGTTCCAAGTATGTAGGGTAAGTGTGCTATCGGTGTTGATAGGACGGTTTGCATCCCAAACTTCTCCGTTTACACTAGCAGATAGCACATTTCGTGCCAATCCTTCAGAAATCCCCATAGCAATATCCATTGCGGAAGTTCCACTTTCTACTTGTTTAATACTTCCATCAGGAAGAGTAATGTTAATCATTTATTCTTGTTATTAAGGGTGCAAATATAGGGATTAGGTTTGAGATGTGTGATTTTAGTAATTTGATTTTAATTCTAGCTTTGTATTACCCCAGGATTATAAGCTTCCTTAATTGGAGCATTATTAGCAGCTTCAATTCCTATAGAAATAACTTTTCTGGTTTCTAGTGGGTCGATAATTGCATCTGTCCAGATACGAGAAGCAGCATAGTAAGGAGATGTTTGTTTGTCGTATTTCTCGGTAATAGTTTTTAAAAGCTCCTTCTCTGTTTTTTCATCAATTTCTTCTCCTTTTGCTTTTAAAGATGCTTTTTCAATTTGCAACAATACTTTAGCAGCTTGTTCTCCTCCCATAACCGCTAACTGAGCAGTAGGCCAAGCAACAATTAGTCTTGGGTCGTAAGCCTTACCACACATAGCATAGTTACCTGCCCCATAAGAGTTACCAATAATAATAGTAAATTTAGGAACTACAGAATTAGACATGGCATTTACCATTTTGGCACCATCTTTAATAATTCCACCATGTTCTGATCTAGAACCTACCATAAAACCAGTGACATCTTGCAAGAAAACTAAAGGAATTTTTTTCTGATTACAATTAGCAATAAAACGAGCTGCTTTATCTGCAGAGTCCGAATAAATAACTCCACCAAATTGTAATTCTCCCTTTTTGGTTTTAATCATTTCTCTTTGGTTAGCAACAATACCTACTGACCAACCATCTACTCTGGCATATCCGCAAATTATGGATTGTCCATAACCTTCTTTGTATTCTTCAAATTCGGAACTATCCACCAAGCGAGCAATTATATCCTTCATGTTGTAGGCTAAAGCTCTGTCTCTAGGGATAATTCCATAAATTTCTCTTTCATTTTCTTTAGGAGGATGAGCTTCTTTACGATTAAATCCTGCTTTTTCGAAATCTCCGATTTTATCCATTATGTTCCGGATTTTATCTAAGGCATCTTTATCGTCTTTTGCTTTATAGTCCGTAACCCCAGAAATTTCGCAATGGGTAGTAGCACCCCCCAGAGTTTCGTTATCAATACTCTCTCCAATAGCAGCTTTTACCAAGTAACTTCCTGCTAAAAATATAGAAGAAGTTTTATCTACAATAAGTGCTTCATCACTCATTATAGGAAGGTAAGCACCTCCTGCAACACAGCTTCCCATAACTGCAGAAATTTGTGTAATTCCCATGGAACTCATACGAGCATTGTTCCTGAAAATACGACCGAAATGTTCTTTGTCTGGGAAAATTTCATCTTGCATAGGAAGGAAGACCCCAGCAGAATCTACCAAGTAGATAATTGGCAGTCTGTTTTCCATTGAAATTTCTTGTAATCTTAAATTCTTTTTTCCTGTGATAGGGAACCAAGCACCTGCCTTTACAGTAGCGTCATTCGCTACTACAATACATTGTCTGTCTTTTACATAAGTGATACCTGCAACTACTCCGCCAGAAGGACATCCTCCATATTCATGGTACATATCGTATCCTGCAAAAGCTCCGATTTCTAAAAATTCAGCATCTGTGTCTTTTAGGTAGTCAATTCTTTCTCTGGCAGTTAGTTTTCCTTTATTATGTTGTTTTTCAATCTTCTTTTTTCCACCACCCAATGCAACTTTAGAGTGTTTTCTTTTCATCTCCGAGATGAGTAACCTCATCTTATCATCATTTTTATTGAATTCTAAATCTGCCATTCTGTAAATTTTTTGACAAAAATAAGGAATAAGTTTAGATTGTTTGTCTTTCCAAGTAGCTTGTTGTTTCTGGACCTAAATTAAAGAGTAAGTCCAAGATAGAAAGGTGAGGAATGAAATCATGTTTTTCAGAGAAAACCTGTTCATACTCCTCTGTTTTGTCCGATTTAAAGTTATGGTTTCTTAAATCTGTTCCGTTAAAGTCTTTATGGTACTCAGTAGTTAAATTTAGTTTCTTTTCCTCTTGAAGAAAACCTAAAATAGTTTTTGTTAGTTGTAAGTTGAAATCGAATAAATTAGTTTGTTCTGAAATGTAAAAATGTTCTAGTTCATCTTTATAATATTCGAAAAAAGGAGAGGAATTATAATCTGAAACAATAGATTGCCAATGCGACTTTTGCCAGTTTTCCTTATTAGAAATGTTAATGTCAGAAATAATTGTTTTGTCTGATGATTTTCTTTGTTTGGGAACCGTAAGTGTTTGATCTCCATTTGCTCCTAAAATATCACATCTGTTCCGAACAGATTGTTTTATGAAATGTTCTTTAGACTCTATAAATACTTCCTCCGACTTTAAAATGAAAGTATAATAGGAGATAGGACCTAAATAGGAGATAGGAAGTAAAACTCTCAAAACTATTTTACAGAATTAAAGAGTCTTTCCCAACGGATTCCTTTTCCGTATTTGTCGTAACTCATCCAGATAAATAAAGCTTTACCAACAATATGGTTTTCTGGTACAAATCCCCAAAACCTACTATCGGCAGAGTTTTGTCTATTATCCCCCATAAGCCAATAATAGTTCATTTTAAAGGTATAAGTAGAGCTTCCATTTTCTATAATTTTATCTTTTATTTTCTGAAAAGTTTCATTATCACCCATTTCTTCTCCTTCATACCGCTTAATTATTTGTTTGTAAATAGCTATATTTTCTGAATTTAAAGTAATTGTAGTTCCTGCTTTTGGCATTGTGATAGGACCGAAATTTTCCTCATCCCATTCGTATGGATTATGAGCTAAAAATCCATCAGGGTTCATTACTTTACTACCAAAAATATTTCCTTGCGATCCAGTAATCCAGACAGAATCAACATAAGGTTTTGATTTTAAATCTTCAATAGCAGATTCGGTAGTATTGATAGCATAAATGTTTTTAACACCTCTCATGGTTTGAAGGTCAGTAGGGTAGATGTCGTAATCCTGATATAGTTTTTGTAAATTTAATCCGTTTTTAGTTTTTACAAAATATCTTCTTTGTTGTTTCATTCCCTCAATAATAGTTTCTTGTTCACCATTGATAAACAAAACTCCATTCTCAATTTTAATTTCGTCTCCTGGTAAGGCAACACATCTTTTTACATAGTTTTCCTTTTTGTCGATTGGTCTTCCTTCTCTTTCGGCAGGCCAATTAAAAACCACACAATCGTTTCTTTCTACACCAATAGGGGATTGTTCGTTTGCATCTGCCCAACCAGACATTCTGTAATAAGGAAGTTGTAACCATTCAGTATAAGATTGCCCACCAACAAGTGGAAGAGTATGATGAACAAGTGGGAATGCAAGTGGAGTCATAGGTACTCTTGGTCCGTATGCAGTTTTACTAACAAATAAATAATCTCCCACCATTAAAGATTTTTCCATAGATGGAGTTGGTATTGTATATGCTTCTATTAAAAATGTCCTTAAAAGTGTAGCTGCAATTACCGCAAATAGGATAGCGTCTCCCCAGCTTCTGAGAGTGCTTTTTGGTTTCTTTTCTTCCTTCTTTCGTTTTTTCCAGAAAGTATAATTAAATGTTTTCCAGAAGATAACATCTCCTACAATAAACGGAATAAAATATAACCATTCTCCACCAATTAGGAAAACAAATAATACCCAAGCAATTGTAAAAATCCAGAAGAATTTCCTTTTCTTTTTTAAATCCCAGTTATCTATGTTTAGAATATCTTCAATCATGTTTGTAAATTAGTTTTTGCAAAATTAAAAATTAAACGATACAATAAGTCCTGTATTGCTTAAAGTTGAATAAGGTTGAATGTTTAATGAAATATCATCTGAAACATCAAAATGAAAAAGATGAGCAGAAACGGATGCGTCTACCACATTTAATACATAAACACCAATAAATGAAAAATAGGAAACTTCTCTGTTTCTACGGTAGTAATCTTTTAAGGTAATAAGCTGGGAGTAAGTGTATCCTAGTTGGTCTGAATTACCATTTTCTATAGAAATAAGAGCTGCATCTTTATATGTTTTATAATTTTTTGTATTGTCATTTATAAAATATGCTGATGTAATTAGTCCACCATAAATAATAGGAACTTTCCAATATTTCTTTGTGTAAACTTGTCCGGAACCTGGTAAAATTGCAGAATAAATAGCTGCCTTTTTAGGTGATTTATCTTTAACTACCTTCTGAGAAAAAACTGAAAATGAAATTAGTGTACAAAAGAATAAAATGTACTTTCCTTTCATTATGAATTTAGTTTTTTCATTAAATCATTAAAATCTTCATCAGAAGAAAAAGGAATAATTATTTTTCCTTTACCTTTTTTTGTTCTTTTAATTTCCACGTCTTTTTCCAAGTTTCTTCCTAAAGTATGAATGGCTTGCTGAGATGAAAAAGGTAGAGAATTAGGGATGTTTTGTTTTTTAGTTTTAGAGCTTTGTTTGTAACCACTTTCAGCAAAAGTTTTTACTAATTGTTCAACCTCCCTAACAGAAAATCCGTTTGCAACAGTGTCATTAAAAATACTAATTTGAGTCTCTTTGTCTTTTACATTTATAAGTGCACGAGCGTGCCCCATTGAAATTGTACTATTTTGTAAAGATGCTTGTATTTCTTCAGGAAGTTTTAATAACCTGAGAAAATTTGCAATAGTTGATCTTTTTTTACCTACTCTTTCCGAACATTGTTCTTGAGTAAGCTTACATTCCTCCATTAGTCTCTGGTAAGAAAGAGAAACTTCAATCGGATTAAGATTTGACCTTTGTATGTTTTCTACAAGTGCCATTTCTAGCATTTGCTGATCGTTTGCAATTCTGATAAAAGCAGGAATTTCAGTTTTCCCAGCTAATTTAGATGCTCTGAATCTTCTTTCACCAGAAATAAGTTGGTATTTATCATTTCCTAATTTACGAACTGTAATTGGCTGTATAATTCCTAAAGTTTCAATTGAATGAGATAATTCCTCTAGTTTTTCCTTGTCAAACTCTATTCGGGGTTGAAAAGGATTTGTAGAAATGCTATCCATTTTTATTGTAGAAATACCCCCCACAACAGAACTATTACCTTCAGTTTTTGAAGTGATATCTGTTTCTGGATTTCTTAATATTGAACCAAGTCCTCTTCCTAATACACTTTTTTTGTTACTCATTTTCTACTAAGTTTTCTTCTGACAATTGTTCTGAATTTTCTTTATCGACAATTTCTTGTGCAAGGTTCAGATAATTTACTGCACCTTTTGATGTTGCATCATGTACAATTATTGTTTCTCCGTATGAAGGAGCTTCACCTAAGGTTACATTTCGGTGAATTATTGTTTTAAACACTAAATCCTGAAAGTGTGTTTTTACTTCTTCCACAACCTGATTAGATAGTCTTAATCTGGTGTCGTACATTGTGAGTAATAATCCTTCAATTGTAAGTTCTGGGTTTAATCTTCTTTGTACAATTTTTACAGTGTTTAATAATTTACCTAATCCTTCTAAAGCAAAATATTCGCATTGTATTGGTATTACAATTGAATGAGAAGCTGTTAAAGCATTTAATGTTAATAATCCTAAAGAAGGAGCACAGTCAATAATGATATAATCATAATCATTAATAATATCTGAAAGAGCATTTTTCATCATATGCTCTCTGTCTTTTTCGTTTACAAGTTCTAATTCTGCACCAACTAAATCAATGTGAGCAGGTAATAAAGATAAGTTAGGACTTTTTGTTTGCAGAATAATGTCTTTCGCTTTTACTTTGCCAATAATACATTCGTAAACGCCATTTACTATTTCTCTGGGGTCGTATCCTACACCTGAAGTAGCGTTAGCTTGAGGGTCTACATCAACAAGAAGTACTTTCTTTTCTAATACTCCTAGTGCAGCTGATAGATTCATAGCTGTAGTTGTCTTTCCTACACCACCTTTCTGATTTGCAATTGCAATAATTTTTCCCATTCTTTTCTTTAGTTTTTTGAACTTTTCAAAAATACAACTATATAAATGAGATTATATTTTAGAGGATAAACACTTATTAACAAAAAAAAGAAAGTTTTTAATAAAAAAAGTCCATTAAAAAATGGACTTTTTGAAAGATATTATATTGTATTTTATTCTTCCTCTTTACCTAAATCATCAAAATTTACTTCCGTAAAATCAGTTGTTGGTTCTTCCTTGACTTCTTCTTTTGTTTCTATCTCTTTTTCTGTAGAATCAATGTTTTCAGTTGGTTCTTCCTTTTTTAATGAAATAATTTCTTCTCCTTTTTCTGTTATTATAAAGTCAACCATTTCATTAAGGTGGTCTTTAAAATTCTGAAAGTCTTCTTTGTACAAATAGATTTTATGTTTTTTGTAAAAAGGGGTTCCGTCATCATTAAAATCTCTTTTACTTTCAGTAATTGTTAAGTAGTAATCTTCCGCTCTTGTTGATCGTACATCAAAAAAATAGGTTCTTCTTCCTGCTCTTAATGATTTTGAATGAATCTCATCTCTGTTGTCTGCCATTTTTCTTTATTTTGTTAAAACTAATTACAAATATACAAAATTCATTTATATAGTTATTATTTGTTATTTTTTAGCTTTAAAAGTGAGTCTTAGTACAGAGCAATTTGCGTGTAATGCAAATAAGTCCTTCCCTGTGCCAAATAACACATCTTTCCAACTGTCTTTTCTTGGAGTACCAATAATCAATAAGTCATATTCAGCAGAGATGTCCGAAATGTATTCAAGGGGAGTTTCTGTTTTTACAATTAAAATTTCTGCTTCTGTTTCTTTCAGTTTATTATTTGCTTTATTCTTAATGCCTTCCATCATTCTTTCAGAAGAATTGTTTGGAACGATATGAATCATTGTAAATTTAGTATTAAAATGTTTAGCAATATTCTTAGTAGTAAGAATAATTTCATCATAATCTAAACTGTCATGACGAATAGAAAGTAATATTTTTGAAATACTTTGTGTACCGTTACATTTGTAAAGTGCAAAATTTGAATTAATATGATTTAATATCCACCCTAAAGGGTTTTTAAAGAAGATTCCATTATACGACCTTCCGTCCCAACCAAGAACAAGCCAATTAACTTTTGATAGAGTACTAATTACTGAAATTGTTTCTTGTAAGTTGTGTGTTGCTATTGCTTTAAAACTACTCTTTGTATTATTTGATTCTGAATGGTTTTTTACTAACCTATACAAAGCTCTGTTCTTTGGAGTGTCCCCTTCAAATATTTCAGTAGAAGTCTGATCAGGAACTTCTGTTATATTCAAGACTTGAAGGTGTTTAGATGAATTAAGTCCTGTTCCTATATCAATAATATCTAATGGTGAAATTTCATCTCCTAATAATGGTATTATTACTTCAGCTTCATGGTTAATAGATTCATGAATTTGAATGGTTGTTTTTTCTTCAGTGATTAAAGAATCGTTATTTAATCGAGTATTATTTTTAAACAAAAATGAAAAAACAGAGTGTTGTACATATCTACTAAGAACACCTGACCGGGAAGATTTTTTACCAAAAATAAAATAAATAATAACTCCAATAATTGAAACTCCAACTAATACAATAAAAGGCATTAAACCTAAATAAAATAAAAGTACAACACCACTGATTATACCAAAAATCTGAACATATGGATACATAGGAGAGTGATAGCTGGGTTTGTACCATTGTACTGCTGTTTCTCTAAGAATTATAACACTCATATTAACCAGAATAAACATAAGAACTTTAAATGCACTAGCAAGTTTCACAATTTTTATTACATCTACTTTTAAAATTATAATTACCATAATAAAAGATGTAAGTAAAATAGTGTTTATAGGAGTTAGATATTTGTAATGCACTACAGATAGTTTTTTTGGTAATAAATTATCAACTGACATTGCAAATGGGAATCTTGAAGTAGCTAACATTCCTGAATTTGCCATTGAAAACAAAGTAATAACACCTACTATTGCAATAATAAAAGCAAATGTGCTTCCACCTAATGTTTCGGCTAATGTATAAAGAGGTTTTGTGTCATTTTTAAGATTAGAAATAGAAATGTGTTCTACTAATGTGTATGATACCGAGATATAAATTAAAGCAATTATTATTAATGAACCTATCATTGCAATAGGTAAGTTTATTTCAGGTTTTTTCACCTCTCCAGCAATAGCAGCTACTTTCGTTACACCTGCGTAAGACATATATACAAAAGCAATAGTAGATACTAATCCATAATTACCCTCTAATAGAAAAGAATTTCCTGTAGTTAGGTTTGATTCAGTATAACCTAGAACAATAATTGAAGCGAGTCCTATTAAACTCAACAAAACAATTACTAATTGAACTTTTCCTACTTTTTTTACTCCTAAAATATTTAATAAAACAATAATTATTAAAAATATAATTGAAACATATCTAATATCTAAACTAGGAAAATTGAATAGAACAGTGAAATAAGCTCCGAGACCTACAAGAGCAAAAGAACTTTTAAGTAATAAAGATCCCCAAAGTCCTAATCCAGCAATTGTTCCTAAAATTGGACCAAAAGATCTCTCAATATAAACATAAGCTCCTCCAGATTTAGGAATAGCTGTAGCAAGTTCAGATTTAGAAAGAGCAGCTGGGATAATTAGAATAGCAGCACATAAGTATGCTAACCATATTGAACTTCCTGTTTTTGCTGCTGCAATTCCAGGTAATACAAAAATTCCACTACCTAGCATTCCAGCTATACTAATAGCGACTACTGATCTTAAATTTAAAGTCCTTTTTAAACTATTCATTGATACGACAAATATAGATATTAGTTTAAATTATTTAATAAAAACAATCCCGAATTGTTAAATTTGCAAAAAAAATAATAATGAAGAAATTAGTTCTTTCGGATTTGCACGAAAGCTTAGGATCGAAAATGGTAGAATTTGCTGGATATTTTATGCCTATTCAATATAAAATGGGAGTAAAAGAAGAACATAGAATTGTAAGAGAGGAAGTTGGTGTTTTTGATGTATCTCATATGGGAGAGGTATTTGTTAGTGGAAAAAAGGCATTAGAATTTTTACAATATATTACTTCAAATGATGTAAGTAAACTTACTCCAGGAAAAGTACAATACACATGTTTACCAAATTCTGATGGAGGTATTGTAGATGATTTCCTTTTGTATATGTTAGAAGAAAATAAATATTTACTTGTTGTAAATGCATCTAATATGGAAAAGGATTTAAAATGGATAAATTTTCATAATTCTTTCGGATGTGTTATTGATAATCAGTCAGATAATTACTCATTATTAGCTGTTCAGGGGCCAAAATCAATTGATTTGTTACAAGAAATTACAACTGAAAATCTTTCAGAAATAAAATATTATAACTTTAAAATAGGAGAGATTGGAGGAGTGAATGATGTTATTTTATCAAGAACTGGATATACAGGAGAGATTGGTTTTGAGTTATATGTAAAAAATGAAGATGTAATAAAATTATGGAATGCATTATTCTCTACATCAATAAAATTAGAAGCAATAGGACTAGCTGCTAGAGATACTCTGAGGTTAGAGAAAGGGTTTTGTTTGTATGGAAATGATATAAATGATACAACTTCTCCTATTGAAGCAGGACTTGATTGGATTACAAAATTTTCAAAAGAATTTGTAAATTCAGACAATCTGAAAAAGCAAAAAGAAGAAGGAGTTTCAAGAAAGTTAGTTGGGATAGAGTTAGTGGAGAAAGGGATTGCCAGAAAAGATTATACAATTGTAAATAAAACTGGAGACGAAATAGGAGTAATTACTTCAGGTACTATGTCTCCAACATTAAATAAATCAATAGCTTTAGGTTATGTTTCTTCAGAGTATAAATCTGTTGACTCAGAAATATACATTCAGGTGAGAAAGAAACAGATAAAAGCTAAAGTTGTATCTTTGCCGTTTGTAAAATGAGAAATTTAAGTGTATGTCTTACTTCAGATTTGTTTCATCATTATGATGAGGGCAATAAACTTGTAGTAGTTGTAGATATTTTACGAGCAACTTCTGTTATTTCCACTGCTTTTCATTATGGTATAAAAGATTTAATTGCTGTTAGTTCGGTTGATACAGCAAAAAAGTACTTAAATAAAGAAAATTATATTGTAGCTGCAGAAAGAAATGCAGAGCCAATTGAAGGGATTCCATTTGGTAATTCTCCTTTCCAGTATATGAATAAAAAGGTAAAAGGAAAAACTTTAGTTTTAACTACAACTAATGGTACGAAATCAATAAAATTAGCAAAAAATCATGAAGTTATTTGCGCTTCATTTGTAAATGAAAATGCAATTGTTAATTACATACTTAATTCTGATAAAGATGTAGTAATACTTTGTTCCGGATGGAAAGGTCTTCCGAATATGGAGGACTCTATTTTTGCAGGTTCTTTATCAGAAAAATTATTAAAAACTACAGAGTTTCTTACAAAGTGCGATTCAGTTTTAGCATCCATTTCATTATGGAATAGTTCATCAGATAATTTATTTAATTTCTTAGAAAATTCAGCTCACAGAAACAGATTAAAACATTTAAATATGGAGGAGGATACAAAGTTCTGTTTATCTCCTAATTTTATGTCGGATATTGTTCCTATTTTAATGGGTGATAAAATAATTCCTTATGAAAGCTAGAAAACTAATTCTTTTAATTCTGGTATTTTCGTATTTCTCAGCAAATTCAATTTTGCCTTGGGGTTTTTTTGCTCATAAAAGAGTAAATAAATATGCTGTATTCACGCTTCCAGAAGAGTTAATTGGTTTTTATAAAAAGAATATCGAATATGTAGAAGAACATTCTGTTGATCCGGATAAAAGAAGATATGCTCTAAAGGAGGAAGCTCCAAGACATTATATTGATATTGACCATTATGGAGAAAATCCTTTTGAAAAAATGCCAAGAAAATGGAATGATGCAGTTGCAAAATATTCTGAAGATACCTTGCAGTCTTATGGTATTCTTCCCTGGTACATACAAAAAACATATAATAGATTAGTTTATGCTTTTATTGATAAAGATGTAAGTAAAATATTAAAATATTCTGCAGATTTAGGTCATTATATTGCAGATGCTCATGTTCCGTTACATACAACCGAAAATTATAACGGACAACTTACTGGTCAGAAAGGAATTCATGCTTTTTGGGAAAGTAGATTGCCAGAATTATTTTCGGAAGACTATAATTATTTAGTTGGTACTGCTCAGTATAAATATTCTGTATTAGATTTTGCATGGGAAACTGTAGAATCTAGCCATGACGCACTTGATAGTGTTTTAAGTTTTGACAAAATTCTCTCAGAAACTTTTGAGAAAGATAAACAATACTCTTACGAAAAGAGAGGAGCGAAAACTATAAATGTTCGTTCAGAAGATTTTTCTGCTGCTTATCATGATATGTTAGATGGGATGGTAGAAAGAAGAATGAGAAAAACTATTATTTCAATTGGTAGCTTGTGGTATTCTGCATGGGTAGATGCAGGTCAGCCAGTATTAGACGGAATGAAAAATTCTGAAACTCCTTTTACAGAAGAGATTAAAATAGACCATAAAATAACGGAAAAAGATGCCAGAGGGCACCAACACTAAATTAGTTAAAAGTGTATCCTAAAGAAATAGAAGTTGCTTGAATCGCTTTCTGATATCCTTCATCCACATCTTCAAATCCAATCATTCCGATATATAAATTTAAATCAACATCAAGATGTTCGGTAATAAAAAATGAAGTACCAAGATTAAGTCCAGCGTCAATATTGCTTACTTCTTTAATTTCTCCATTATAAGCATTTGCTGTTCTTACAACTTTTTCTTCTTCAACATAGGTTACCACATTATTAGAAATTAAATATGCGACAGAAGGACCAACCATTAAAGAAAATCTGTCTGTAACTCTGTATTCAAAATTAGGATCTAATGTTACATAATCCATTTTATAGGTATTCCTTTCAAATCCGTCTGTTCTGATAGTGTCTCCAGGGTAAGTATCATTCCATGTTCTGTCCTGATTAGTTATAACGCCAAATTGAGAATAAGAAACACTAGGACTAATATACCAATTTTTAGATAATTTTAAATCAACAAAAAATCCTGCTTTAACTCCATTATTATAAGTTGTTGAAGGTTTTGCTAGACCATCTTCTCGTTTTACAAGCCCTAAAAACAAATAATTATATTGTGTAAAATTAAAACTAGAGTGATTCAGTCCGGCTTTAATTCCATAATGAGGAACGCTTAAATTTTGAGCTTCTGTTGTAAAAGCTAAACTGCTTATAAAAAGTAAAACTAATAGTTTTTTCATTTTGTATTTTTTTGCAAATATAGGCAAAATATAATTCTAGGAATTAAGCATAACTGGCATAACTAACATAAGTGTTTCTTCTCCTTCTTCTTGCCCATCTAAAGGAAGTAAAATTCCAGCTCTGTTAGATGCACTCATTTCTAAGTTTATCTCCTCAGATCCGATATTGTTTAACATTTCTATCATAAATTTAGAGTTAAATCCTATTTCCATATCTTCTCCTTTATATTGACAAGTTAGTCTTTCTTCTGCCTGGTTCGCAAAATCTAAATCTTCTGAAGAGATCTGTAATTCGCTACCTTTAATTGAAAGTCTGATTTGATGAGTAGTTTTATTTGCATAAATAGAAACTCTTTTTATAGATGATAATAAATCAGAAGTTGAAATTGTAAGTTTGTTAGGGTTCTCTTTTGGAATTACAGCTTCATAATTAGGGTATTTTCCATCAATTAACCTGCAAATTATAGTAGTTGAGTCAAAATTAAACATAGTATTTGTCTCATTATATTCTATCGTTACATCACAATCGGAAGAAAGAGTATTTTTAATAAGAGTTAAAGGTTTTTTAGGTAAAATGAATGAAGTAGTTGAATCAGCACTAAAGTCATTTCGGATGTGTTTTACTAATTTATGAGCATCAGTAGCAACAAAAGTAATTTTTTCTGCAGAAAGCTCGCAAAACATTCCAGACATTACAGGTCTTAGTTCATCATTTCCGGAAGCAAATAAAGTTTTGTTTATTGCATTAACAAAGGTTAATGAATTAATAGTTGCTTTATTTGAAGAACTTAGACTTGGAGTTTTAGGGAATTCAGAAGCGTTTTGACCAGAAAGTTTGTATATTCCGTTTTCTGAGTTAATTTCTATTCCGTAAGTTGTGTCATCAATTAAAAAAGTTAGAGGCTGAGATGAAAATGTTTTTAGAGTATCTAAAAGTAATTTGGCAGGAATTGTAATTTTCCCGTTATCAGAACTATCCGCATCTAGTTTAGTTGACATAGTTGTTTCTAAATCTGAAGCTATAATAGTCATACTTCCGTTTTCTACTTCAAACAAAAAGTTATCTAGAATTGGAAGTGTATTTCCTGAACTTAAAACCCCGCTTAGTTTTTGTAATTCTTTTAAAAGTTCTGAACTGTTTACAATAAATTTCATGTATAATTATTTTTTTTAAATGATGCTCAAATATATTGCATTGAATATGTTTTTTAAAACATTTATTCTTTTATTTCATCAAGAGTAATTAACACATTGTTGAAAATGTTTTTTTGTATGATAACAATTTCAGAATTATTCCAACTTGCAAATAAATTTTTCACTTCTGTATTATTTATTTCTCCAGATTTTTGAGTTTCTGTTTTATCAAAAATTAACAAAGTATCAGTTGTGTTATTATGTGTTATAAATATTTTTTTAATCAGAATTAAATCCTGTTTTTTAAGGTTTGGCTTATAACTTCCGCATTCTAATTCATTAAAGAAAGAAGCGAATAAAGGATATCCTCTCTTATCCATTTGTATTTTTTCTTCCTCAAAATTTGTTAGAATTTTATCAGATATATTCATTGTAAAGGACTGATCTGTATTTATCAAATCATCAACTTTTATTTCTGAAATGTCATCTGCAGTAATTGAAATTGTAATTGGCTCTCTCCATATTGTTTCATTCAAATAGATACCTTCTATTCCGTATTTAGGGTTCAGTATTCCTGGGTTTCTGTCAGGTATATCAAGAATATAGGCTTCTTTTGCACCTTCAACAATCATAAAAGTACCTAGATGGTCAGAAGTATTTCCACCTATATAATAAGATCTTATTCTTTCTTCTCCTTCAAATATTTCAACTTTAACTCCTGTTGTAGCTATATTTTGTATTACAAAATTCATTTTTTGCTCGGAAACAGAACTTTTTATTCTTATATCTTGCATCACCCCTAAAGTATAATCTATTTGTCTTTGCCATACTTTGTATTTATTGTTGATAATCCAATTTTCTTTTTCTTTTTTTAAAGTAATAACATTAGCAGCTTTGTCAGACATTATTATTTTTGTGATGCTTTCTGTATCTGAAATTGAAAATTCCTTTTCATTTAGTTTATTATCCTTAAAACATGCTGATAAACTGATCAGAAATCCGAAAACAATAAGTATTAGTATTTTATTTACTTTCATTTTTTATTTTAATTAAATTTTCATCACCACACAAATATTGAACAGAGTTTAAGATGAAATTAGTGTTTCCATTAAATATTTTTCGTTCTAAAGGGTCAAAACCTAGCTCGAACAGGAAGTTAGGAGCTTTAATTCTGTTTTCAATTATATCTCCGTCAGAAATAATTATCATTTTTGTTTCAGGACTTTCCTTTTTTAACTGAATAACATTACTATTAAATGGTGATTTAAACACACCTTCTAAAACTGCAGAAATAATATGATTTTGATTCTGAAATTTTTGTTCATTTATCTCATTATTTATAACAGAAAGTTCAACATATTGTCCTTCAAGATCTAGATGAGATTCTGTAGAAGAATAGAGTAAAGAAGTTGATGAGATATTTGAATCTGTTAAAGTGATACTACTTGTGAACTCCGAAACAACTGTATCAATTCCTAAAGTAATAGTATGTTTGTTTTTATTAAATATTTTCAGATGATAAGGCCATTTGTAATATTGTATTCCTTTTGGAGTTTCAAGTGGTATGTATCGACAATTCTTATCCTGAATTAAATCAGAATTTACCTTAAATCCGTATGAGGAGAACAGATTATTTAGGTTTAAATTATTGTTTTGAATTGGAAATGAATACGTTCCATCAAAATTATTTAAGTGCGAATTTGTGCCATCAACTACCCATAAAATTTTTCCTCCATTCATTAGGTACTGATCTAATAATAATAGGTCTGTATTCTGAAATGTTATTGTCGGTTTTGCAATAATAATAGCAGTATATTTTTTCATACTATTTATTTTCTCCTGTACTGAATTAGCATTTATACTGTCGGTAAATTTAGTTATATCAAAATGTTCAACATCATAGAATTCATTAATAGTATTGCTAATAGAATGAACTCCATTTGAATCTAATTCTCCATTTCCTTGAATAAAAGCTATTGTCTTTCTTTTGTTTGTAATCTTGTAGATGGTGGAAATTATATTGTATTCTAAATTTTGTATTGAACTTTCTACCTCATCTAGTGTTGCGTCAATGGTATCGTAAAAAGATTCATTATTAAACAATTGTGTATTTAATGAGTTTTCTCGGTAACTGATAGTAGCTGCAGGAAAATAAATATTTGTATCAGTTTCATTTTTTACCCAAATAGGGTTCATTCCAGACTCCAGAAGTTGTAGGTAATATCCTTCATTTTTTTCTTTATTTTCGGATTCGGAAGGATTTATAAGTACATATTCAATTTTATGAGTTGAATATTGATTTAATTCTTCAATTAATTCTATGCATTTAGTTTGTAATTCTTTTAATCCTTCAGATAGTTTTCCGTCTAGATATATTTTTATGTAAATTTTATCTTCAATATTCTCAATTATTTCACCTGATTCCTCAGATATTGTTTTTTTGAAACTGATAATTGATGATTGAAATTGAAAAATAATCCAAGCAATTGAGATTCCCGCAATAATAATAAATATGATCTTGATGTTTTTTTTCACTATCCTTTAATTTCAGTTGACCAAGCTACTGCTTCTTCAGAAAATAATAATTTTGTTTTTGGCCAAATAGCAGCAAATGTGTTTGATTTTCTATAGTTATTTAAATCATATTCCGTTTCCCAATGGCTGTATGTAAAAAATATATTTTCAGAGTGGATGTCTTGTAATAATTCTACATGGATGCATCCGTTCATCCCTTTTATTTTATCTTTAGATGCTTCATAGATATTAATAAATTCAGATATGTATTCTTCCTGAAATGTCATTTTTACTATTCTTATAATCATCTAAATTCTATTCTAATTATATCATATAAATGAAGTCCTAAAAGTTCGTTTGCTTTACCTTGATTCATTGATATTTCTAATAATCCGTTTGTGGAGAAGATAGCGAGCCTTTCTCCTTCAATTACATCTTTGTATCTGTTACATATTTTAGATATTTTCTCACTTTCTCTACCATAAAATATATTAAATTGTCTTCCTAATCTTATTTTATTAAATGTGTCTTTGTCAATGTTTGTAGTAGCATTTCCGTAAGTATCTATATGAATAATATTTCCTCTAATTGAATCTCTACTTTTTACAGCTTTTAGGCTTGTATATTGAATGTTAAAATTAGGAATTAGCTTTCCAATCATCTCAAGTGTTCCTCCTCTAATAATATGGCAAGCAGCTTTTGCAAAAACATCTTTTATTGCAAATGTGAAATTATCACTTTCAATATCAATGTTTATCTGAAAAATTCTTGAAGGTTTTACTTCATCAAAAATAAGAGAAAAGATGCCATTATCTGGACCAATAATAAATTGATTGTTAATTTCGACTGCAAGGTGTTGAATTTCGTTAGTCAATTCTTCATTTATTCCGATAATATGAACTGTACCTTCAGGGAAGTGTTTGTAGCAATTTTTAAATACAAAGGATGCTTCTTGTATATCAAATTTATTAATATCATTACTGATATCAACAATGTTAATATCTGATATTTGCTTGTAAATTTCTCCTTTAACTATAGCAACATAATGGTCTTTTGAACCTAAATCTGTTGTAAGAGTAATAATTGCCATATATCGATTTAAAAAACTTTGAGAAAATTATAAATTTTGTTGTTATTTTGCAAAGACCAAAAATAAAAAGAAATATAGCAAAACCTATCTTTTAATGAACGAAAAAATAATTGACTTAGAAAATATAGATTTAGTTGTTCTTTTTGGGTCTAATAACAGAAAATTATATAAGATTAGAGAATTCTTCCCTAAACTAAAATTAGTTGCTCGTGGTAATAAACTAAAAGTTATAGGTAATGAATCTAATATATTATTTTTTGAAAAGAAGTTTCAATCCTTTATGGACCATATTAATCAGTATAATAGGCTAACACTTAGTCAGATAGAAAGATTGGTAATAGAGGATGAGACTAAAGTATTAGAAACAAAAAATGATATTATTCTTCATGGTACGGAGGGCAAACTTATAAAAGCAAGAACTGTAAATCAGAGGAAACTGGTTGCAGATATATCTGAAAATGATATGATTTTTGCTATTGGTCCTGCTGGTACAGGAAAAACATATACTGCAGTTGCACTTGCGGTAAAATCACTAAAATCAAAGCATGTAAAACGGATAATTCTTACAAGGCCTGCTGTAGAGTCTGGAGAGAATTTAGGTTTCTTGCCTGGTGACTTGAGAGAGAAATTAGACCCTTACATGCAACCACTCTATGATGCACTTATGGATATGTTGCCCTCAGAGAAATTAAAAGATTACCTGGAAAATGGAACTATACAAATTGCTCCACTTGCTTTTATGAGAGGTAGAACTTTAGATAAGGCATTTGTTATTTTAGATGAAGCACAAAATGCAACTGAATCGCAAATGAAAATGTTTTTAACAAGAATGGGGAGGTCGGCAAAGTTTATTATTACTGGAGATGAGTCTCAGGTTGATTTACCAGCAAGGCAAAGATCTGGACTTATAGAAGCTAGAAAAAAACTAGAAAATTTAAAAGATATAAGTTTTGTTCATCTGGATGAGAAAGATGTGATAAGACATAAATTAGTAAAACAAATAATTAAAGCATACAAAAACTAAAAAAATGAAAAACGCTATTAAAGAAACAAATTTCAACTTTCCGAATCAGACAAAATTTTATAAAGGAAAAGTAAGAGATGTATATACAATAGGAGATGATAAATTAGTAATGGTAGTTTCGGATAGAATTTCTGCATTTGACCATGTTTTACCAGAAGGAATTCCTTACAAAGGACAGGTATTAAGTCAGATTGCTTCAAAATTTTTAGACGCAACATCTGATATTGTACCAAACTGGAAAGAAGCTACTCCGGATCCAAATGTAACAGTAGGTAAAATGTGTGATCCTTTTAAAGTAGAGATGGTAATAAGAGGATATTTAACTGGTCATGCTTGGAGAGAGTACAGAGATGGAAAAAGAATTTTATGTGGAGTACCAATGCCAGATGGTATGTTAGAAAACCAGAAATTTGAAAACCCAATTATTACTCCTACTACAAAAGCGGATGTAGGACATGATGAAGATATATCAAGAGAAGAAATATTATCTCAAGGAATTGTATCAGAAGAAGATTATGTACAATTAGAAAAATATACACAAGCACTTTTTGCTAGAGGAACAGAAATGGCAAAAGATAGAGGTCTTATTTTAGTGGATACAAAATATGAATTCGGAAAAGATATAGAAGGGAATATTATTTTAATTGACGAAATCCATACACCAGATTCATCAAGATATTTTTATATTGAAGGTTATGAAGATAAAGTAAATAATGGAGAAGTTCCTAAACAACTTTCAAAAGAATTTGTGAGACAATGGTTAATTGAAAATGGTTTTCAAGGTAAAGAAGGGCAATCTATACCACATATGAGTGAAGAATATGTAAATTCGGTTTCGGATAGGTATATTGAACTTTTTGAGCATATTATTGGAGAAAAATTTGTGAAAGAAGATACATCTGATGTACAAGAAAGACTAGAAAAGAATATTTTAGAATACCTTTCTTAATAAAGAGTGGAAATCTTTTTAAATATTGTATTGTATCTGCTTTGTACAGCAATTGCTATACAATTATTTTATATTTTCTTTTTCTTTTTCAGATTAGCATTTTATAAGGATAAAGAACAAATTTTTCAGGAAGGAGTTTCTGTAATTATTTGTGCAAAAGATGAATCTGAAAACATTGCAAAATACCTCCCATCTTTTTTAAATCAGGATTATCCTTTTTATGAAGTTATTGTTGTTGATGATCAGTCGGTAGATGGTAGTAAATACCTGCTAAAAGATTTAGAACAAAAACATTTTAATTTAAAGGTTGTAAGCTTAGATGAACATGTAAATAGTAGGGTAGGAAAGAAGTTTGCACTTACTATGGGAATAAAAACTGCAAAGTACGATTATGTATTAGTTTCGGATGCAGATTGTAGAGCAGTTTCAAAAGATTGGATCCGAAAAATGAGTAGCTGTTTTTCTGAGAAAGATATTGTTTTAGGTATAAGTCCTTATCAGAAGGAAAAAGGAATACTAAATAAATTTATCCGTTTTGATGAGTTTATGGTAATGTTGCAATACCTTTCATTTGCACTTGCCAAAATACCTTATATGGGTGTTGGTAGAAATATGGGATATAAAAAGTCTTTGTTTTTTTCGGTAAAAGGATTCGCTTCACATATGCATATACCGTCAGGAGATGATGATTTATTTATACAAGAGGTAGCAAAAAAAGATAATGTTGCGATACAAATTGATGAACATGCTGATGTTATTTCTTTACCTAAAACTACATATTCCGATTGGTCTTATCAGAGAGAAAGACATATTTCCACATCAAAACACTATAAGACAAAACATAAAATTTTATTATTTCTTTATCCATTATCTATATTTCTATTCTGGATATCTTCAATATTTTTATTTGTTTTTCATCCGAATGTTATTCTGATAGCTTCTTTGTTTTTATTTAGGATTTTACTGTATTATTTTGTGTTTTATAAATCCATGAAAAAACTAAGAACTTTAGATTTGTTATGGTATTATCCGATAATAGAATTTTTCTATCTTTTTGTTCAACTATTTTTTGTATTATTGAAGTCGCGTTATAAAAATACAAGCTGGAAATGAAAAAAGAACTAACAAAAAATGGAGAAAGAGATTGGATTTTAATTCAGTCGGCACTGGAAACAGGAGACCCAGCAGCATATGCAAGATTGATGCAACTTTATAGAGATCCGTTGTATTTTATGATTTATGAAAAGGTAGGAAAACAAGAGGTTGCAAAGGATTTAACTATTGAATCATTAGGGAAGGCATTTAAGAAACTGCATATGTACAAGCCAGATTTTGTATTTAGTACTTGGCTTTTTACTGTAGCCAGAAATCATACCATTGATTATTTAAGAAAGAATAAGCTCCCTACTTTCTCCATTGATAGAATGATGGAAAATGAAGAAGGTAAGAAATCTAATTTTGATTTAGAATCGAAAGATCCGAACCCAGAGCAAGTTTTAATGAAAAAACAAAGAATTAAAATACTTAGAACAATTGTAAATCAGCTAAAACCAAAATACAGAGATTTAGTGAAGTTGAGATATTTTAAGGAATTTTCCTATGATGAAATAGCTCAGGAATTAGAGTTACCACTCGGAACTGTAAAAGCTCAGTTGCACAGAAGTAGAGAACAACTTTTTAAGATCATGTCCGGAGCAAGAGATACTATTTAATGGAATTAATTTTAAAGTACTTTCCGGATTTGACGGAAAAACAAATAAAACAATTTTCTCAGTTACAAGATTTATATACCGATTGGAATGCACAGATAAATGTAATTTCCCGTAAGGATATGGATAACCTTTATGTAAAACATGTATTGCACTCCTTAGCTATTGCAAAGGTGATTAATTTTGTAGATGGAAGCAAAATCTTAGATGTAGGTACTGGAGGAGGTTTTCCTGGCATTCCACTTGCTATTTTGTTTCCGAAAGTCGAGTTTTTATTAGTAGATAGTATTGGTAAGAAAATAAAAGTAGTAAACGGAGTAAAAGACTCTTTAGGACTTACAAATTTACGATCTCAGCATACAAGAGCAGAACAAGTTGTTGGTCAGTTTGATTTTGTAGTAAGTAGAGCAGTAACCAAAATGAAAGTATTTCAGCAGTGGGTGAGAAAAAGAATATCAGCTAAACAGAAAAACAACTTATTTAACGGAATTTTATACCTGAAAGGAGGTGATTTAACAGAAGAGTTGAAAGGCATAAAGAATGTAGATATTTATAATATTCCTAAGTATTTTGAAGAAGACTTTTTTGAAACAAAAAAGATTGTCTACATAAGTTATTAGTAAGTTGGTAAAAGAATTTTAGTTACTGAGATATGTTTTTTACTTATCTATTCCTATTTTTTTGAATAAAGATCTTTTTATACCGGAGGAGAGTGTTTTTAAGTAGTAATCTCCTAAAAGATATTCTAGTTCGTTTTCTATTTCTGGATATTTATTAGAAGTCTTATGAATAAAAATCATACAATAATACCTAACAGCTGGCTGTTTATTTACATCCTGCCACAAATTCATACATACATCAAAAAATTCTCCTTCTTGATCCTCAGATAAAGGTTGTTTGGCTACAATCTTTAAAAGTTCTCTTTGGTGTCCGTCCTTTTTTCCTTCTATAGAATTGATGATACCTGAAATGTAAGGAGCTATTCTGTTATCGTTTTTCCAAGTAGCGTGATTTATTACCCAAGCTGCCCTCCATGAAGTGGTAGTATTCTCGATAAGATGCTGTGCGTAAAATTTAAATATTTCCGGATTATTGTTTGCCTTAGAAACAACTTCCTCTACATCAAATCTACCACTAATTTGCTGTAATAAATCTTCTGACATAATTTTTAAGTTTAGTAGGCCAATTTTTGTCCATACATGGTCTTTCTATCAAAATAAAAAACACTATAGAAACTAACAATATAGAAGATAAAATAATAAAGGAATATAATCCGATATTTACTGTTGGATTATCCGAAAATTGCAAAGATAAAAGAGGATTACCAACAAAACTAATTATAGCAAAATGTAACAGATAAATAGTATAACACATCCCACCAATATTTGTAATAGTCCTAAAAGAAAAGAATCGTAATGATTTACGTAAGATAATATTGTAATAGGAAGAGAAAATTAATATTAAAACACTAATATTCCATATAGATTTCTGAATAGTAGTGACAAAGTGTTTCTCATTGCAACTAAAAATAAGAATTAAAGCAATAATGGTAAAAGTGTTTCTTAGAATGGAACTACTGTTTTTAACTCCTTCCGTCAGATAAAAGTCTACTAACAAGAAACCAATCAAAAAGTAGTGTAAATAATCTAAAATTGAATATCTAAGAGTGTTGGTGATGTAAATACTTAAAACAGAAAATGCTATAGTAGTAAAAATTAATATTCCTCTTCTTCTAACTTTGTCTTTCATTGCAAAAACTAAAGAAAGGAGAGGAGCTAAAATGTAAAACTGAATTTCAATTTCCAAACTCCAAGCAACCGTATTGATAAAAGAAGGTTCCGCATACACAATGTTATGTGTGTATGCAATGGAAGCTAAAAAACTTTGCAATGCATCTGTAGTGCTGAGGTTTCTACTAACAAATATTGTTCCCAATAAAAGTAAAAACATAATTATAATATAAGGAGGTTCTAACCTGCTTACTCTTCTTAAAAAATAAGATTTTAAGGATATTTTTTTTACATCTTTTAAGTAATGTTTTGCAAATGGCAGTCCTAAAATAAAACCACTTAAAACAAAAAATAACTCCACCCCAAAATTTCCATTTTTCAGAAAGTTTGCAATAAAATCGAAATTATAGTCCATACTGTAAACTGAACTATCTTTCTCACTAATAAATCCGTACAAATGAAATAAAACTACAGATATAATAGCAATAAATCTTAATCCATCTATTTCTGGAATAAAGTTTCCGGAAGTAGTAATTCTGGAGAGATTTATTCTACTTTTTTTCACAGAAATAAATTATTTCTCCTTTTGGTAGGGCGTATCTTTCTACAAGTTTAGGATCTAGCTCGTTTATAAAATCACTTTCCGTAACTTTAAATCCTGCTTTTTCTAATCTTTTTCCATAATCTAAACCAAACAACCTAACATGATCGTCTTGCCAATATAATCTTTCTCTTTCTTTAGGGTCGGTCACCCTTGGGTCTTCTTCTGTATTGGGGTTTTTGGTATCTATCGGTACCTGAAAAATTCCCCATCCCCCTGGTTTCATTACCCTATAAAACTCTGTCATTACTTTATGAGAATCATCTACATGTTCTAATACATGATTACAAATTACTACATCAAAAGTGTTATCTTCCATTGGTATATCATGCACATCCATCTTTACATCTGCCCATGGTGAAATTAAATCTCCAGTAGTGTAATCTAAGTTCTTCATTCCCTTAAACAGTTTTATAAAACAGTATTCTGGAGCAATATGTAAAAACTTTAGATTATCGGTAAAGAAATTGGTTTTTTCTTTCATGAAAAGCCACATTAATCGGTGTCTTTCTAAACTCATACTGTCAGGTGCAATTGCGTTTTCTCTGGAGTTTATTCTTCCGTAAGGTAAAAGTTTTCTGTATTTTTTTCCGTTAATAGGATCTTCAAATTTATTTCCTCTCATAAATAATGAAAATATTCTTAAAAAGAAATGACTTATATGTTGTAGGTAATGTCTGGGTATAAGTCTAGTAGCTAAGCTAATTATAGTTTTCATTAGATTGATTTTCGTTAAAATGCAAATATAGTATTATTTCTTACAGATTTTCTGTAGTTTGTTTTTTATGAATTTCTGCATAAAAACCATTGTTTTTTATTAACTCATCATGTGTACCTTCTTCTGTTATTTCTCCTTTATCTAACACAATAATATGATTAGCATTTTTGATTGATGAAGTTCGGTGGCTAATAATAATATTAGTGTTATTACTAGTAATGTTTTTTAGGTTTTTTAATATTTTCTGTTCTTTATTTGCATCAATTGCAGAAAGGCAATCATCAAAAATATAAATAGGAGGTTTTATAAAAATAGCTCTAGCAATAGATATCCTTTGTCTTTGTCCACCTGAAAGCTGAACTCCTCTTTCACCGATAATAGTATCGTATTTATCTGGGAAATTTTCAATTTCTTCAGTAATTTCTGCAGTGTTAGTTGCATTAATAATTTCGGATTGTTGATATCTATCTTTACCGAAACTAATGTTCTGGTTTGCAGTACCAGAAAATAAAAATCCATCTTGAGGAACATATCCTATGTTTTGTCTGAGTTGAGATAAATTTAATTCTTTTACATCAGTGTTTCCGAACAAAATAGATCCATTATCTGTGTCGTATAATCTGCATATTAGGTTCGCAATAGTTGATTTACCACTTCCTGTTTTTCCGAAAATGCCAAGAGTTTCATTTTCCTTTACACTAAAACTAATATTTTTAAGGGATTGAATTCCTGTGTCAGGATATATAAAACTTACATCTTTAAATGTAATGTTTCCTGAGATATCTGTGTCTTTTTCTGTCGGATTTTTAATGTTGCAATTAGTATCTAAAAATTCATTTATCCGTTCCATTGAAGCTTCCGCTCTTTGTATTAAAGAAGTAACCCACCCAACAGAAGCAACTGGCCAAGTAAGCATATTTACATAAATAATAAATTCAGCAATATTCCCTGTAGTTATATTTCTTCTAAAAGTTTCTAAACCTCCGATATAAATAGTTGTAATTGTACTAACCCCAATCAATAAAATAATAAGAGGAAAAAACCATGCTTCTACCGAAACAAGTTGTAATTGTTTTTTGGTGTAATCTTTACATTCAGAGTAAAATCTTTTAAAAGAGTTATCTTCATTTCGGAAAATCTTAATAATATTAATTGCCGAAAAAGTTTCTTGACTATTTGATGTTAAAACGGAAAGTTGTCTTTGTACTTGTTCACTTTTTTTGTTTATCTGATTACTAACATAGTATACAGCAATTGCAAGCAGAGGTAATGGAGCTAAAACATAAAGAGTAAGTTTTGTGTTGATAATAAACATTTTACTAATTACTAATGAGAATAAAAAGAACATATTTATAGCGTACATTATAGCAGGACCCAAATACATTCTTACTCTATTTACATCTTCAGTTATTCTGTTCATTAAATCACCTGTGTTATTTTCTTTGTAGAATGATAAACTTAGTTCTTGGTATTTCTGATAGATTTCATTTTTTAAATCAAACTCTATTTTCCTACTCATAACAATAATAGTTTGCCTCATGAAATACATAAAAACACCTTTTATAACTGCAAATAAGATAATAAGTCCACCATATTTTAATAATGTACTTTGTATACTTAATGAGGATGTATTGTTTTGTATTGCTTGTATATTGTCAAACGAATGTCTTACAAATTCTGCAGGATAGAGAGCAAAAACATTAGAAATTAAAATAAAGACACTACCAATCATTAGTATTTTTTTATACTTAAATAAGTATTTATTCAGGTGTAGTAGGTTGTTCAAATCTAATTTTGTTTAATGTTTTGCTGTGCCAAAAATAATAACTAATTTTGCAAACCGTTTAAAAAACGGAATAACTTCTGAAAAGAAGTAGTACTAATACTAAAATAGTTGACATAATGATGGAAGTAAAGGATAAAGTTTCTTCTCTCGTAGTTGGGAAAATGGAGATGATGGGACACGAACAAGTTGTTTTTTGTACGGATAAAGAAACAGGATTAAAAGCTATTATAGCAATACACGATACTACATTAGGACCTGCACTTGGAGGTACTAGAATGTGGAATTATTCAAATGAATCTGAAGCTCTTCAGGATGTGTTAAGACTTTCGAGAGGAATGACTTTTAAAGCGTCCATTTCAGGATTAAATTTAGGAGGTGGAAAGGCTGTTATTATAGGTGATGCAACTACTGAAAAATCAGAAGCTCTGATGAAAAAATTCGGAGAATATGTAGATAGTTTGGGTGGTAAGTATATAACTGCAGAAGATGTAGGAATGAATACTAAAGACATGGAATATGTTAGAGAAAAAACAAAACATGTTACCGGAATTCCAGAATCAATGGGAGGTAGTGGAGATCCTTCTCCTGTTACTGCATATGGAGTATATATGGCAATGAAAGCTTCTGCAAAATTTAAGTGGGGATCAGATTTATTAAAAGGAAGAACAATTTTAGTTCAGGGTGTTGGACATGTTGGAGAGAATTTAGTAAAACATACTACTGAAGAAGGAGCTAAAGTTTATATTACGGATATAAATAAAGATAAATTATCTGAAGTTTCAGAAAAATATGGAGCTGAAATAATAATGGGTGATTCTATTTATGATATGGATATGGATATTTATGCTCCCTGTGCATTAGGTGCTACTTTAAATACTAATACAATAAATAGATTAAAATGTTCTATTGTTGCAGGAGCTGCAAATAATCAGTTAGAAGAAGAGGTAATACATGGAGAAATGATTAAAGATAAAGGCATGATTTATGCTCCTGATTTTTTAATTAACGCTGGTGGTTTAATTAATGTTTATTCTGAAATAAAAGGATATAATAGAGAGGAAGCTTTAGCTCAGACAAGAAAGATTTATGATACAACACTTGAAATTTTATTAAAAGCAGAAGATGAAAACATAACAACTCATCAAGCTGCATTAGCAATTGCTGAACAAAGAATTCAGGACAATAAATAATAAATGATTTCAAGAAGACACATCAGGGTAAAAGTAATGCAATCTTTGTATTCCTACTTTTCAAATCCAAGCAATGAAATAGATATTGCTGAAAAAGAAATGTTAAAAGATTTCAGAAGTGTACCTGAACTTCAAGTTGTTTTATTTTCTTTCATTTTAGAACTTCATAGATATGCATCTGAATTTATGGAAGAGAATAAATCAAAATATATTCCTACAGATGATGACATAAATCCGAATACAAAATTTTTAACTAATAAAATTATTTTATCTCTTTTAGAAGATGAAATCTTAGTAAAAAAAACAACAAGGATTTCATCAATATGGAGAAAAGGAGAGTTAGATATTATCAGAAAAGTTTTTGTTGATATGATAAAAAGTGATCAGTATAAAGATTACTTAAGTAGTGAAAAAACATCCTTTAATGAAGATAAAAGATTTATTCAGTTAATGTTAAATGAATTTGTATTGGATAATGAGATAATACATCATATATTACAAGAAAGAAGTATTTTTTGGTTAGATGATTTACCTTTTATTGCTCTGTTTATGAAAGGTCAGATAAATAATATGAAAGAAGGAAATTCTGCAAGTGTTATTGAGGATGTTTTTAAGAATTCTGATGATAAGAAATTTGCAGTTGATTTGTTCAGAAAAACAATTTATAGTGCTGAGGAATATTCTAGTTTGGTTGAAAGTAAAGTGAAAAACTGGGAGTTAGAAAGAATTTCGAAAATGGATTTACTTCTGATAAAAATGGCAATTACTGAAGTTGTTTCTTTTACGGAAATGCCAATAAAAGTATCATTTAATGAGTATTTAGAAATATCAAAATATTATAGTTCAAAAAACTCAAAGGTGTTTATAAATGGAGTTTTAGATAAGATTGTTTCTCAGTTTAAAAGAGAAGGAAAAATTAAAAAAATTGGTAGAGGATTAGTATAATGAGAATAGCTTTTTACATATTTTTATTTTTATCTATTATATCTTGTAATAATAATACGGAAACTAACTTAATTGATAACGGAGCTGAATTTACTGTTTTAGGAAATGAAACATTTGATTTTGGCACTATTACAGAAGGAGAATCAGTTGATGTTGAGTTTATGATAAAGAATACAGGAGAAGGAAATTTAATAATAACTAATGCAAAAGCAAGTTGTGGCTGTACCGAGTTAAATTTCCCTAAACAAGAAATTGAAGTAGGTGAGGAGGAGATTATTGATGTTACTTTTAATAGTAAAGGAAAGAACGGAACACAAAACAAAAAGATAACCTTAACTACAAATGCAACACCAAATATTAAGATTTTAACAATAACAGGTACGGTAGTACCAAAAACTAAATAGATTATGTTTATATTATTACAAGCTGCTTCTGATGTAACTGGAGGTGGAGGATCAACAATGCAATTATTATTTTTCGGTTTAATTTTTGTTGTGATGTATTTCTTTATGATACGTCCGCAAGTAAAGAAACAGAAGAAAGAAAATAAATTTAGGTCTGAATTACAAAAAGGAGATCAAGTTATTACAATTGGAGGTATTCATGGTAAAGTTATTGAAGTTAAAGATACAACAGTAATTTTAGAAAATCACGGAGTTAAGATGAAAATTGAGAAAACTGCTATCGCTATGAATCAAGTTTCAGAATAATTAAGCTAAAAATTTATTGTACAGCTGATTGCTCTATGATCAGATAGTCCTGTGTTATAAGTAATGAAACCTGAAGAATATAGACTGTTGTCGTACAAAATATAATCTATTCTTAAAGTAGGTATTTTTGTATAAGTAGAACCAATTCCATTTCCAGATTGTATAAATGCATCATTTCTTTTCTGGCTTAATTCTTGATAAGCGTAGGAAACAGGAGTGTCGTTAAAATCTCCACAAATAATAACAGAATAAGGTGATTTGCTAATATGTTCTTTAATCTGATCTACTTCACTTCCTCTTCTCTCAAATGATCTTTTAAGTTTCTTGCTAATTCCTATTAATCCATTTTTCACTCTGTTTTTTTCTGTAGATGTAATGTTGTCAAAATCTTTTTTCTGAAAAAAGTTAGATGCTAAATGTATGTTGTATACTCTTATTGTGTCTTGTTTAACAATAATATCTGAGAAGATGCAAGTGTTGTTCATTTCAGATCCATTTATATATACTGTTCCTTTATTTATCTGAGGATATGAGCTGTAAATGGCCATATGCCAGTTTTCTTTATTTTTCTGAATTCCGATATGAGAGTATTTAAAATCAAAATTTAAATCTTCTCTTGGGTTGTAATACTCTTGAATGCAGAAAATATCAACCTTTTCATTGTTTACAAAACTGATGATTTTTTCATCTACATTTTTTTCGTTTATCCAACCCCATTTATTAAATAATCTAACATTATAACTCATTATTTTCACTCCCTCATTTACTTCAGCATTTTTATTATAAGAAACAAATCTGATGATGTACGGACTAGAAAATAAAAGGAAGATTAAGTTTATCCATATAAATTTTTTATTTTGAAAAATCCAGAATAAAGTAAATCCGAAGATCATACAAACTATTAAAGGAAAAAATAAACCAAAAAATGAAATAGGCCAAAATATATTAGGACTTACAAAGGGAGAAACTAACGCAAAAGAAAGTGTGAATAATACAATTATATTCAGAAAGAAGATGATATAATGTATTCCTTTTTTCATTATTTACTTTCTTTAAATAAAAGTTCTTTCTCCTGTTTTGTTAAACTATCATATCCTGATTTTGATATTTTTTCCAGAATAGAATTGATCTTCTTTTGTTTGTCAGATTTTTTATTTCTGAAAATATCATCATTATTTTTAGAACTTCTTTTTTTATGAACTTTCTTTAATTTATTTTTTTTAGAAAACTTAAAATAAGACAGAAAAGTATAAAAATTAACAGAAAGATCAACCCCTTTTCTAAGAAGATTAATATAAAGAAATCCGAAAATAGCACCTCCTAAATGTGCAATGTGCCCTCCAGGATTATTTTTTTCAATTAATAAGAAATCAAGAACTACTAAAAATATTGCAATGTGCTTTATGAATGTATTTCCTATAAAAGTAAGATTTACAATGTAGTTAGGACTATAAGTTGCAATTGCAATAAAGATTGCTAAAACAGAAGCAGAAGCACCAATTGCAACTGAGTTAATAAAAGGAGCATCTTGAAAAACAGGAAAAATATTAAAAGCGGATATGTAAATTAGTCCACCAAAAATACCCCCTAAAAAGTAAGTACTTAAAAGTTGTTTCCCGTTAAAGTATTGTAAAAATAATTTTGACCCGAAATGAAGCCAAACCATATTAAAAAGAATATGTAGGAAATCTTGATGGACAAACATATAAGATATTAAAGTCCAAGGTTTTTTCACAAGTTCTGAAAGGTTTGATGGTAAACTTAAATAACTTTCAATATAATGATTTACATCATTTATCTTAAATAGAAATCCGAAAGCAGATAAAATTTTTATAATTAAGAAAACTCCTAGATTTACATAAAGTAATCTAGTGAAACTAGATCCGGTTTTAAAGTTAGATTTTATGTCGTTAAATATTGAATTCATCTAAAACCAGATTTCCCCTATCTTCTTCCAATAAAATAATAATATAATTCCTGATATAGCACCTCCTAGATGAGCGAAATGAGCAACACTGTCTCCCTCTATTACATACACACCTGCAGATAATTCGATTAATAGATAGATGCTTACAAAATATTTAGCTTTAATAGGAATTGGAGGAATTAATAAGAAAATTTTTGAATTAGGAAAGAGTAAACCAAAAGCAGCTAACAACCCAAATGTTGAACCTGAAGCACCTAAAGTAATTCCAAAATCACCTATTAATAATTGAGTTAATCCAGCTAGTATGCCAGTGATTGTATAATAAATTAGAAATCGTTTGCTTCCCCAATGAGATTCTAATACTCTTCCAAAAAAGAACAATGGAATCATATTAAAAATAATGTGGTTTAATTGATTAGGAGCATGTAAATAACTATAAGTAATAAGTTGATAAGGCTTAAATTCATTTTCAAATGAATGCAATGCAAAAATGTTCTCAATAGGACCAATATAATCAGGATTGTTATTAAAGGTAATTTGAGCAATAAAAACTAATATATTAATAATTAATAAATTTTTTACTACTAATGGTATGTTTCTAAATATTTGTCTTATCATTTATTAGATTTTTTATTTATTTCGTTTTAACATTAGTTTAGTTTTTTTGTTATATCAGTTAAAGAAATATTAAAAAAACAACTTTTCCCGAAAGGACTAACAGAAGGAATTTCACATTTCATAAGTTTAGAAACAATCATTTGCATTTCTTCTTTTTGTAGTTTCTGCCCACTTTTTACTCCTGTTTTTGTTGACAAAATTTTACTTATTTTAGTTTCAATTTTCTCTTTCAAATCAGTGTTGTTTAATTCTGTCTCTTTCAGAAAATCATTAAATAAAACTTGTAAATTTTCTTCCGTGCACTGTGGTGGTACCGATAACACCTCTAGTTTATTGTCCTCTATTTCAATATGAAAACCGAATTTATTTAGTTTGTTTTCAATATGTCTTATTTCTTCAATTTCAGATTTAGAAAAATCAAGTTTTGTTGGGAAAATAAGTTGTTGTGATGGCAGATTAGAATTTAAGTTTTCTTTGTAATATTCGTACAGAATTCTTTGATGAGCTCTTTGTTGATTTATTAATAAAAGTCCTTCTTCAGATTTACTTACAATAAATTGATTGTTTAGCTGAAACAAATTAGATGAATTATTCTCTATTTCAGATAAATTTATTTCTGTCTGTATTTCTTCTTCAAAATTATTTTGATATAGATTATTTGTATCTTTTGTTTCTGGTTCAGAATTATCCGTAAAAGGATTGTAATTACTGTTTACTTTTATTTTTGGCTCGCTTGCGGTAGTGTTTTGCATTTTGATAGGAATATCAAAATTTGGTTCAGTATTAAAATCTAAAGTAGGAGCAATATTGTATTTTCCTAAGGATTTTTTTACAGAAGATCTTAAAATTGCATAAATAGCTTGCTCATTCTCAAATTTAATTTCAGTTTTTGTAGGATGTATATTTATGTCCACCATTTTTGGATCAATCTCCAAATTTATAAAATATGAAGGGTGATAATTATCGGCAATTAAATCAGTAAAAGCTTTACTTATTGCATGATTTAAATAATAGCTTTTAATAAATCTTCCATTCACAAAGAAATATTGTTCTCCTCTTGTTTTTTTTGCTGCTTCGGGTTTCCCAATAAACCCAGATATTTTTACAAGATTAGTTTCTTCTTCAATCGGAACTAATTTTTCGTTAATTTTTCCTCCAATAATATTTACAATTCTTTGCCTAAAGTTTGATGAGTCCAGATGATAATATTCTTTATTATCTAAAAATAGAATCCATGCAATTTCAGGATTTGCTAAAGCAACTCTACTAAACTGATCAATAATATGTTTAGTTTCTATTTTATCAGATTTTAAGAAATTTCTTCTGGCAGGAACATTATAAAACAGATTTTTTATTTTAACAGATGTTCCGTTTGCACAAATTGTTTCTTCTTGTTTTTTAATCTCACTTCCTTCAATTACAATCTTTGTTCCAAGTTCTTTATTTGTTAGTTTTGTACAAAGTTCAACATGTGCAATTGCAGCCATTGATGCCATTGCTTCCCCTCTAAATCCCATTGTTTTTATATTGAATAAGTCATCCGCCTTTCTAATTTTTGATGTAGCATGCCTTTCAAAACTCATTCGGGCATCTGTTTCACTCATTCCGCATCCATTATCTACAACTTGTATTAATGTTTTACCAGAATCTTTTATAAATAGTTTTATGCTTGTTGCTCCTGAATCTAATGAGTTTTCTAGCATTTCCTTTACTGCAGAAGCAGGTCTTTGTATAACTTCTCCTGCTGCAATTTGGTTAGCAATATGGTCCGGTAATAACTGAATTATATCCAATTTCTTAATTTTTTAAAAATAAATAAACAATAGTGATTATTAGTGTCAGAATAACAAACAATCTTAATGTTCTTGATTTATTTATTCTTCTACTTGTGTTAGAAGTAAATTTAATTTTTGTTTCTTTTCCTTTTTTTAAATTATCAATTCTCTCTTTCCTCTCATCATAATGCCTTACCTGAAAACTAAAAGTCTTATTTTTTCTGGTTTTAAACATATATTTTGGATTGGTTTCGCATCTTACAAAAGTATAAAATTAATTATCAGAATAAAGCAAAATAAACTCAATTATTAAACGAAATACTATTTGTACTTTTGCTAAGTGATAAAACATAAAATATTATATAAAGATACAAAGTTGTTTTCTAAATTAATTTCAGATTATTTAGATGATAATGACAGATTAACTCCTTTTGTAAATTATTTTCCTTCTCTAGCGAATTTTAAAAAACAGACTCAACAAAAGAAACAAGAAAATGTTAATCGAAATGTTTTAGTTCAATCACTTAAAAAACAGAATAATTTTCTCTCTCTCTCTGATAAATCAAATGAAAATATAGATTTATTAAACTCGGAAAATACTTTTACCGTTACTACAGGTCATCAACTTTGTTTATTTACGGGTCCTTTATATTTTATTTACAAGATTATTTCCACAATAAATCTTTCGGAAAAACTCAATAAAGAATTTCCTGACAATAATTATGTACCTATTTTTTGGATGGCATCTGAAGATCATGATTTTCAGGAAATAAATCATATTAATATTTTTGGCAAGAAAATTGTATGGAATTCAGATCAGAAGGGAGCGGTAGGAAAGATGAAAACAGATGGTATTAAATCATTAATAGATGAGTTGAAAATGATTTTTAATGATGATGAAAATGATATAATTAATATATTTGAAAACTCTTATCTGAAACATGATAATCTGTCAGATGCAACTAGATTTTTAATAAATGAATTATTTGGAAAGTATGGTTTAGTAATTATTGATGGAGACGATAAAAAACTAAAATCTGAATTTATTTCTGTAATGAAAAAAGATATTATAGATAAATCTTATTTCAAAACTATAAGGTCTACAACTACTAAATTATCTGAAAATTATAAACCTCAAGCTTTCTCAAGAGAAATTAATTTTTTTAAATTATCTGAAGGTAAAAGAGAAAGAATAACTGGAGTTATTTCTGAAGAAGAAATTGAGAATTACCCAGAAAAATTTAGTCCTAATGTTTTAATGAGATCTTTGTACCAAGAGATAATCTTGCCCAATATTGCATATGTTGGAGGTGGAGCGGAAGTGGCGTATTGGATTCAATTAAAAGATGTTTTCCTTCAAGAAAAAATTTCATTCCCTATATTATTGCTTAGAAATTCTGTAATGTGGATAGATGAGAAAGACATAAAAAGATGGTTGTCTTTTGGATTTAAATATGAAGAAATGTTTTTAGATGAACATCATTTACATAAATTGTTTGTAGAAAATAAATACTCTTTCTCTTTAAATCAAGAAAAGATAGAAATTGAAGAGATTTTCAAGAAAATAATAGAAAAAAATAAAGATAATGGATTGATTGCATCCATAGAATCAGAGCTTAAAAAACAAATTAATTCTATAAGCAAATTAGAAAAAAAAATATTGAAATCAGAGAAACAAAAACATGAAACTTCTCTAAAACAAATTAGTAAGATTAAAAGTAAGATGTTTCCGAATAAGACTCTTCAGGAACGTTTTGATAATTTCATTCCACAGTATTTTAAACATTCTGAAACATTTATTAAAACATTAAAAGAAGAATTAAACCCACTTGACACAAATTTCTTAATTTTGTCAGATAAAAAATAAATAATGACGCACGAAAAAATTATCATTTTGGATTTCGGATCACAATATACACAATTAATTGCTCGTAGAGTAAGAGAGATGAATATCTATTGTGAAATTCACCCATTTAATAAAATTCCAAATATTGATAAAGATGTAAAAGCAGTTATTCTTTCAGGAAGTCCTTTTTCTGTAAGAGATGAGAATTCTCCAAATCCTAATTTGGAAAACATCAAGGGTAAATTACCTTTATTGGGAGTGTGTTATGGTGCTCAATATTTAGCGAAAATTAGTGGAGGAGAGGTTTTGCCATCAAAGATAAGAGAGTATGGGAGAGCTAATCTTTCTTTTGTAAATAGAGAAAACACTTTATTGAAAGGTATTCCTGATGATTCTCAAGTTTGGATGAGTCATGGAGATACTATCTCTACTTTGCCAGATAATTTTGAGATAATTGCAAGTACTAAAGATGTAAAAGTAGCTGCTTATAAAATAGAAAATGAAGACACTTTTGCTATTCAGTTTCATCCAGAGGTATATCATTCTACTGATGGAAAACAGTTGTTACAAAATTTCCTTGTAGATATTGCTGAGTGCTCACAAGATTGGACCCCAAACGCTTTTGTAGAAGAAACTGTTGAAGGCTTAAAAGAAAAATTAGGTAATGATAAAGTTGTTTTAGGTCTCTCAGGAGGAGTAGATTCTACTGTAGCTGCAGTATTATTGAATAAAGCAATAGGAGATAATTTATACTGTGTTTTTGTAGATAACGGACTTTTAAGAAAGGATGAGTTCGAATCTGTTTTAAAACAATATCATGGCATGGGTTTAAATGTTAAAGGTGTGAATGCTAAAGATAGATTTTATAAATCTTTGTCAGGATTATCTGACCCAGAAAAAAAGAGAAAAGCAATTGGTGGTGAATTTATTAATGTTTTTGATGATGAATCGAATTTAATTGAAAATGTAAAATGGTTAGCTCAGGGTACTATTTACCCAGATGTTATTGAATCAGTTTCTGCAACTGGAGGTCCATCTGCAACAATTAAATCTCATCATAATGTTGGTGGTTTGCCAGACTTTATGAAATTGAAAATTGTAGAACCTTTAAAAACTTTATTTAAAGATGAGGTAAGAAGAATTGGGAAATCAATGGGGATTGATGCAGAACTTTTAGGAAGGCATCCTTTTCCTGGTCCTGGTTTGGCAATTAGAATTTTAGGAGATGTTACTCCGGAAAAAGTTCGTATACTGCAAGAAGTTGATAATGTTTTCATTTCCGCCTTAAAAGAAGATGGGCTTTACGATTCTGTTTGGCAAGCTGGAGCAATATTTTTACCAGTGCAATCAGTAGGGGTGATGGGTGATGAAAGAACTTATGAAAATGCAGTAGCACTTAGAGCTGTTGAATCTACAGATGGAATGACGGCTGATTGGGTTCATTTACCATATGACTTCTTAGCAAAGGTGTCAAATGAAATAATTAATAAAGTAAAAGGTATTAATAGGGTGGTTTACGATATTTCGTCAAAACCTCCTGCAACAATTGAATGGGAATAATGAAGTTTAACTTGAATGTAATAGTAATCTGGTGTTTGATATTTAGCAGTGTTTCTTGCAGATCTCAGGAGAAGATTAAGTTTGGTTATCATGACGCAAGTGGTAATGTGAAGGATATCAATTCAACAATTCCTAAATATGATGCAGAGAATGATACTGTTATTCTGGATGAGAAATTAAAAATAGAGAATATAATTATTGATACATTGATATTTGAGAATGATAGTATCGTATTTGATACAATTATTGTTTTAGATTCTAATTATTCTATAAGAAAATCAGATACAATTTACATTTCCGTATTATTACCTTTTTATCTTGATGAGAATCAGAATATTAGTTCGTCAAAAAAAGTTCATCCAAAATCTAAATATGCAATAAGTTTTCTTGAGGGGATATTTCTTTCTATTGACTCCTTATCTAATTTAGGTAAGAAGATTGTCTTGAATGTATATGATACAGAAGGAGACGAACAAATAGTTAAAGATATACTTTTAAATAAGAATATTGAAAGATCAAATATTATTTTTGGTCCGTTATTACATGAAAATTTTAGATTAGTTAAGAAACATTTCAAAAAAGGTTCTTTAACTTTAATTATTAATCCTCTTTCTTCAAGAGAAGAGTTTGTCAGAAGAAATAAGAATATTTATTTATTGACACCTACTGAAAGATTTGTAAATAAAACAAAACTATTTAATACTGAAAATAGAGAAATTACACTTATTGATTTTAATGAAAATAATAAGATTTTAAAACATAGTTTCGTAAAATTAATAAATCAAGATTCTTTACCATTCAATGAATATAATTTTTCTTCACAAAGTGAGGTTTCAAAGAAAAGTTGTTTAAGAATAATGAAAGATAACTCATTATATATAATCTTAGAAGACGAAAAGGTTTTTGTTGATAGACTAATTTCATTTATGAGTACTGTCGATAAAGATGTTGTTGTAATTGGGGATAATTCTTGGAGATTTAGAGATAAATTAAACATAGAAAGCCTAATGAAACTTAAAGTTAGGATTCCTATTTCTAATTATTTTGATTTCACATCATTAGAGAATAGATTTCTGATAGATAAATTTGAAAGTAAATACAATCATGAAATGGATATATATTCTGTACTATCATTTAAATCAATACTTCATTTTTGTTCTGATATTACTCAATTTAATTTTGTTCAACTAAATGAAAATAGCGGATTTATTAACTCTGATGTTAGGCTTTACGGATATTCAGATTATCAACTAATTCCTGTAGAATAAATTTTCTATCTTTGTAGAAAAACTTTTTTGTGAAAAAGCATTTCTATATTTTACTAATTTTCAGTTTATTAAGCCATATTATTTTTGCTCAATGTACTGTAAATGTAGATACTGCAAACATTTCTCATATTGCATGTCCTGATGGTGGAGCAGTAGGATCTGCTCAAATAATACAAGCAACTTATCTAAATTATTCTTGGCAAAATATTACAAACGGACAATCTTATAATGGTGGTGGAGGTTATGGTGGTACTATCCGAACAGACTTAGATGCAGGTTTTTATGTCATTACCGCATCTTCTCCTTATTCCTCTTCATGTCCTAGTATTATATATTCAGATACTTTTGAGATTAGGATGCCAATAGTAAGTATCCAATCTAATCCTACTCAAGCTTGTCCAAATGAATGTAATGTCATGATTAGCATGAATCTTACTGATCCAATTACACCAAATATTTATACTTATTCTATAGATGCTTTATCTCAATTACCAGTTATTGATCCTTTTTCTAATTTATGCGGAGGTTCTCATACTTATGAAGTATTTGTAAATGGACAATCTTGTGGAATAGAAAATTTCGGAATAAGTCAGTTAGCACCAATGAATTTATCCACTACAGTAACCAATTCTACATGCACTCAAAGCGGATCTGCTACTGTAAATATTACCGGAGTTGGAGCGTCTGCTCTGAATAATTATTGTTTATCTTTTCCTCAGTATTCACAATACTCTACTATTAATAACGTAAATCTTACAGGTGATAATAACTCCATAACAAATAATACATCATCTATTTGTAATGTATATTCTGATTTTACTTTACAATCAGCAGATGTTACTCCTGGAAATAATTATAATATTGATTTAGATCTAGGAACCTGTCACACAGGCGGTTTTTCTCTTGAAGACATTGCAAATATCTATGTTGATTGGAATATCGATGGGGATTTTGATGATATAAATGAAACAATTACAACTATTCCACCCACACAAAGTCCATCAAGCCATACAATTAACTTTACAGTTCCTTCAAATGCAATTCCTGGTCAAAGTAGAATGAGAATTGTAATGCAGAATTATCAGTATCAGCCAACTAATCAGGCAAATGCTTGTGATGATAGCATAGCTTATTTTGGAGAAACTGAAGATTATACTATTCAAGTAAATGGTTCAGTGGCAACTCCGGTAACTTATCTATGGTCAGATGGACAAACTACACAGACTGCAACAAATTTATTTTCAGGAGCTTACTTAGTTACTATTACAGATGCAAATGGATGTGGAGCTACAGATACTGCAGTTGTTGGAGGATCTTCTAATGTTTCTGTTACTGCAAGCGGTAGTCAGACAATTTGTAATGGAGCTGTTCCTAATTCATTAAGCTCAACTTCTTCATCTATCGGAAATTATTCTTGGAGCCCAGCATCTGATTTTGTAGACCCTAATGTTCAAAATCCAATTTTTAGTTCTGGGATTACATCTTCAACAACTTATACATGTACATTTACCTCCGGTGGTTGTATTGCAACAGATGTAGTAACAATAACAGTAAATCCACTTCCAACAGCTACTCTCTCAACTATCCCTAATCCTGCATGTTTAGGTGAGAGTATTTTACTCACAGCTTCTACTTCTATACCAGTAAACAGGTATAGATTTCAGTTTAATAATGGAGGAGGTTGGATAAATATGACAAATCCTGGGATGTCAACATCAAATCCACAAACATATAATAATATAGGAAACTCAACTCAATTTAGAGTTAGAGTTAGAGAAGAAAATGGTTGTAATACCGGAGCTTGGTCACCAGTTATTGTGGTGCCAATTTCTATTGTTGCAACTCAACCAATAAATCACAATTAAGATAATTATTAATCACTAAAAATGTTAAGGTCATGAAAACAAAAAACAAAGTATTAAACAGAATATTCTTAGGAATATTCTTGCTTACATCTAGCCTGATGTTTGCACAAACAAATACATCTCCGTTTCAAACGGTATGTGCAGGTTCCGTTGAACCGTATTTAATTAATCCACCCACTCCAGGTTCTACTTATCAGTGGAGTATAACTGGAGGAGGAACTATTATTAATGGCTCTACTACTGATAATATAACAGTAAATTGGGGATTTACTCCAGGTGTCTATACTGTTTCTGTAATTGAAACAGATGCAAATGGTTGCATTGGTTTCCCAATTACAGTAGATGTAACAGTTAATCCATTACCTACAGCAACTATTGCTACAAGTCAGACAGCTTGTTTTGGTACAACAATTCCTGATTTAACAGCAATTGGAAGTAATGTTACTTGGTATTCTGATGCTGCATTAACTATTCAAGTTGGTACGGGTAATAGCTTTGCAACTGGACAAACATCAGTAGGTTTGTACACCTATTATGTTACAGAATCTTTGAATGGATGTGAAGGTCCTTCGATTGCTGTTACTTTAGAGATTTATTCTCTACCGAATGCTCCAACTACAACTAGCCAGACTGCTTGTTTAGGAACTACTATACCAAATTTAACTGCTTCAGGAAATAATATTGTTTGGTATTCTGATGCTGCATTAACAGTTCAAGTAGGTACGGGTAATAATTTTGCAACTGGACAATCTGCTGCTGGAGTATATACTTATTATGCAACTCAGAATGACGGAAATGGATGTGAAAGTTACTACACAATTGCTACTCTAGAGATTTATTCACTACCTAATGCACCAACCACTACAAATCAGACAGCATGCTTTGGTACTACTATTCCAGATTTAAATGCAATTGGAAGTAATATTGTTTGGTATTCTAATGCAGCGTTAACAGCTCAAGTTGGTACAGGGAATAATCTTGTAACAGGACAATCTTCAGTAGGAATATATACTTATTATGCTACTACTACAGATGTAAATGGTTGCGAGAGTTTATCATCACTGACTACTTTAGAAATTTACGCTCTACCTGCTGCACCAACTGCTGCGAATCAGACCGCTTGTGTGGGAGGAGTAATTCCGGATTTATCTTCAAGTGGGACGAATTCTATATGGTATTCTGATCCTGTATTAAACACTCAAATTGGTACGGGTTCTACCTTTTCTACTGGGCAGACTAGCGCGGGAGTATATACATATTATGTAACTGAGACAAATTCAAATGGATGTGAAAGTTCTGCAACAACAGTTACTTTAACTATTAACTCTTTTACTTCTGTTCCAATTACGTCTAATGTAAACGCTTGTTTTGGTACAACAATTCCTGATTTAACTGCTACTGGTGTAGGGACTACATTTACATGGTATGATGATGCAGCTCTTACAAATATTGTAGGGAACAACTCTCCATTTTCTACTGGTCAAACGGCAGTAGGAATTTATACATATTATGTTACTGAATCTCAGAATGGATGTCAGAGCCCTGAGGCAATTGTAACATTAGAAATTTATGCAGTACCAACAACAGGACCAATAAACCACTGGTAATATAAAGTTGAACAAACTAAAATACATATTAATTTTTCTACTATTTAGTAGTAGTGTTTCATCCCAGAGTGTTTTACATCTTTGTGAGGGAGATACTGACGAAAATTTTGCAGTTCCGCTTATAGTAGGTTCTACTTATAATTGGACTGTGAAAGCAACAAATAATATAGCAACTATAACTTCCGGAAATGGAACAGAACATATTCTAATTGACCTTAACAATACGGGTATGTTTTGGCTCCATGTTTTGGAGACAGATGCTAATTTATGTACAGGAGAAGATAGTATTTTAGTGGAGGTTCATCCGAAACCAAATCCTCAGATATATGCAGATGGCGCTTTGTTCTTCTGTGAAGGAAATTTTGTAAATCTTATTTCAGATTCAATGTACACTACTTTAATGTGGAATAACGGACTGAACACACAAAGCATACAAGCAGACACAACAGGATTGTATTATATTGTAGTTGCTGATACTAATGGATGTACAAATACATCTAACGGAATAGATATTATAGTGTATCCGAACCCGATTGCAGAATTTGGGATTGATGGTATATGTTTTGAGTCTGAAACAAATTTGATTGACTTATCAGTAATAAGTAGTGGTAGTATTGTAAATTGGATCTGGAATTTAGGTGACGGAAATTATGATTCTGGTCAGAATATAAACCATTTGTATCAGGATGCTGATGTTTTTGATGTTAGTCTTAAAGTAATTTCGGATATGGGATGCTCGGATTCCATAACAAGAGAATTAAATATTTTTCATATTCCGGATGCTTCATTCGATTTTAATCCTAGGGTTGCATCTACATTGTATCCGGAAGTTACATTTAACAATACAACTGAAAATTCTCTTCCTGTACTCTGGAATTTTGGTGACAGTAGTTTTAGTACAGAAGAAAATCCGATACATATATTTAATGATCCGGGAATGTATGATGTTATGCTAACTGTTGTTGATAGTAATAATTGTATTGATTCTGTTTCTCATAGTATTAAAGTGATGTACGATTTTATCTTATATATTCCGAATACTTTTACTCCTGATGGTGATGGAAAGAACGAATTATTTAAACCGAAAGGTTTCCGTATGGGAAAATATGAATCTTATCAATTTATTATCTATAATCGTTGGGGAACAGAGGTTTATAGAACAGATAAAGTAGAAGAAGGTTGGGATGGAGAAAATGCAATTGCAGGAAAATATGCTTGGGCAATTATTATTACTGATGAAATGGGAGCTCAACAAAAAAGAGTAGGAGATGTATTGCTTATTAAATAGTTACTTCTTATATCTAAAATGTTTGTAAATATCGTAGTCAAAAAGGCAATCATCTAGGTTTTGTCCGCAACAGATGTTATGAACCATTAATGGTGTTCCGACTTCCTTTTTTAGGTGCGTAACAATACCGGTATGGTCTGTTTTCCCACCAAGTCTCCAATAAACAATATCTCCTGGCTTATAATCATCAGAATTATCAGTTACCTTATCTTAACGAGAGGATTAAGAAATTTATCTTAAATCGATAACCTCTACTCCTGGGTGATGTTTCTTTTTAAATATAAAAGTACTTTCCGGAATCCCAGAGTTCGTAACAAACTTATTTATAGTGTATGTAGTAATTCCACCATCTCTGTCGTAAAGTTTAATGGATGTAAGTTCGGTTTTTTCTGCATCAATATTAATTGTAAATTTAATTATAGTACCACTTTTTTCTGGGTACAGGTTTATACTGTGTACTCTTTTATTACCTTCAGAACTAGCACCTTTATACTCATATTTATATCCTTTTTCATAGATTGTAAATATGTTAGATGGATTCATTTCATCATCAGGGTCGTTTTCCATTATTTGTACTTCTGGTACATCCTTCATGAAATACCAAAGTGTTTCTCCATTGTTAATAATCGAAAGGTCTGATGACATATCTAATTTGTACATATCCTCTTTTATCCATATTTTCCCTTCTGAGTTTTCATCTATCTCTTGTGATGAGTTGGAGAAATTAAAATTAAATTTAGTATAAATATCTGTGTAAGATTTACTTTTTTCGGATAGCTGATCTAAAATTTGTTTTGCAACTTCATCTTGCCCAAAAGAGTTAAAGGTTGTAATAATTATTGCTATAAATACAGAAAGTATTTTATTCATTACTATTTAAATTATTTAAGAGTTCATCTAATTCCATTTCACTTTTAACAAGTACTTGTCTGGCTTTACTACCTTCAAAAGGACCAACCACACCAGCAGCTTCTAGTTCATCAATTATTCTCCCTGCTCTGTTGTATCCAATCTTCATTCTTCTTTGTATGTTTGATGTACTACCAGTCTGCATACTGACTACCAAACGAGCAGCATCATCAAATAGTGCGTCTCTGTTATCTAAATCTGCATCATTTCCTGTCCCTTCCGTATCACCAACATATTCTGGTAATAAATAAGCATCCGGATACGCTCTTTGGCTTCCTATAAAATCACAAATCTTTTCTACTTCCGGAGTGTCAATAAAAGCACACTGCAAACGTACTAAATCATTTCCGCTTGAGATAAGCATATCTCCCTTACCTATAAGCTGGTCAGCACCACCAGAATCTAATATTGTTCTGGAGTCAATTCTGGATGTTACTCTAAATGCAGCTCTTGCAGGGAAATTTGCTTTTATAATACCTGTAATAACATTAACGGAAGGCCGTTGCGTAGCAACAATTAAATGTATTCCAATAGCTCTTGCCAGCTGAGCTAACCTTGCAATTGGAGTTTCGATCTCCTTACCTGCAGTCATAATTAGGTCGGCAAATTCATCAATTACTAAAACAATATATGGTAAATATCTATGTCCGTCATTCGGATTTAGCTTACGAGCAATAAACTTTTTGTTATACTCTTTTAAGTTCCTGCACATAGCATTTTTAAGTAGTTCGTACCTTTGGTCCATCTCAATACAAAGGGAGTTTACTGTGTTTACTACCTTTTTTGTGTCGGTAATAATAGCTTCTTCTGTGTCTGGTAATTTTGCCAGAAAATGTCTTTCAATTTTATTGAAAAGAGTAAGTTCCACCTTTTTTGGGTCAACTAAAACAAACTTTACTTGGCTTGGGTGTTTCTTGTAAAGTAAGGAAGTAAGTATGGCATTTAATCCAACAGATTTACCTTGTCCTGTAGCACCTGCCATTAATAAGTGTGGCATTTTTGCCAAATCCACAACAAATGTTTCGTTTGATATTGTTTTACCAAAAGCAATAGGTAAATCCATGTCACTATTTTGGAATTTCTCGGATTTCAGAACAGTACTCATTGATACTGTAGTGGCATCATTGTTCGGAACTTCAATACCAATTGTACCTCTCCCAGGAATAGGAGCGATAATTCTAATTCCTATAGCTGCCAAACTAAGTGCAATGTCATCTTCTAGGTTTTTAATTTTAGATATTTTCACTCCTGCTTCTGGTACAATTTCATAAAGTGTAATTGTTGGTCCAATTGTTGCAGAAATAGAAGCAATGCCGATTTTGTAATTTGCTAGTGTATCAACAATTTTTTGTTTGTTTGCTTCTAGTTCTTCTTTGTCTATATTTATCTCTCCACTACCATAATTATTTAGTAAATCTGTAGTAGGGAATTTGTAAGATGATAATTCTAAAGTAGGGTCGAAATCTCCTAATTCTTTTAATTTTTTTTGTATTTCTGTTTCTTCTAAAGTTTCTTCCTCTTCTATTTTATTTATGCTGATACCCAAATCTTCACCTTCATTTTTAGGGGTTTCTGTAGGTTTTGGTGGAGTAATTTCTGTTATTGTTGGTTGAATAGCTTCTTTTACTTTTAACTCAGTTTTTGGTTTTACTTCTGTAGGTCTTATAGTTTCTGTTACTTCTTCAATCGTTTCAATTTTTCTCTCTTTATTTTTTTGTGGCTTTAAACTATTTATAAAATCAATTATTTTCTGAGGAGTGATGTTAAACTTTAAAGTTAAGAAAATAAGGAAGGTTGTAATAAGTAATAGTGTTGTTCCTACTGAACCTAAAACTGAATTTAAAAAATCAGAGCTAACTAATCCTGCTCCTCCTGCAAAAACCTGAGATTCGAATGTGTGATATATAAATATAGGAGTCCAAATAAGTATCCATATTGATTGACGAATAAAGTTTTTTAAACAAATAAGATGATATCCTAATAACTGAACTCCAGAGAAAAATAAGAATAACGGTATGACATACGCACTTATTCCGAAACAAACATAAACAAACAAGTAGGAAAATAATGCTCCGAATTTCCCAAGGGAATTATGAATTGTTATTTCAGAGTTGGTTAGCACAGAAAACCATGAATTGTTTTTTACAATATCATAATCTTCTTTCCAATTAAAAAAGGAGGAACTAAAAGATATCAGAAAGTATACTGAAAATAGAATAAATATAAATCCGAAAACTTTCTGATTGTTTTCATTTTTAAAGAGTTCTTTAAAGTTTTCAAATCCTTCTGATTTTTTATTTTTAGTTAGGATAGTTTTTTTCTTTGTCATAATCTCATCAAAAATACAAATACTATCTTAATTTCTACTTTTACTTTACTTTACATATTAGCACGCTTTTGTTAATAAAAGTTGAATCCTTTTTCTTTTATAATATAAACATTAAATACTTAAGTTTGCAATCTTATAATGATAGATATTAACATATATAATGAATCTTCTGAATTAGAAATTGTAGTATTAGGAATTCCTGATGAATTTGGAGGCGCTCCTAAACTAGAAGAATGCTATGATCCGAAATCAAAACAAAATGTAGTTAACGGGACATTTCCTTTGCAAAAAGACATCAGTAAAGAGATGAACGAGTTTTTGGAAGCTCTTGAAAAATATAATGTAAAAGTATTACGACCAAAAAATATTGAGGGATTAAATCAGGTTTTTGTAAGAGATATTTCTTTTGCAATAGAGGATAAACTTATTGTGCCAAATATTATTGAGGATAGAAAAAAGGAATTAGAAGCTATCTCATATATTTATTCTGATATAAATGAAGATAAAATTATCAGAATGCCAGAAAATGCCAGAGCAGAAGGTGGTGATGTAATGCCATGGAATAATTATATTTTTGTGGGATATTCTGAAAAGGAAGATTTTGATAAATATAAAGTTGCTAGGACAAATACAGAGGGAGTAAATTTTTTAAAAGATCATTTCCCGGATAAAGAGATAAAATCGTTCGAATTAAATAAATCTGATACAGACCCAAAAGAAAATGCTTTACATTTGGATTGTTGTTTTCAACCAATTGGAACAGAAAGTGCAATTATGTATAAAGGTGGTTTTAAGCATGAAGAAGATATAGATTTTTTAGTAAATTTGTTTTCGGAAGAAAACATTATTTTCATTACTAAAGAGGAAATGTATAATATGAATTCAAATATTTTTTCAATTTCTGAAAAAGTTATTGTATCAGAAAAAGGATATACAAGATTAAATGAGAACCTAAGAAAAAGAGGGTTTGTTGTTGAGGAAATACAATACTCAGAAACAGCAAAAATGGAAGGACTTTTAAGATGCTCAACAATGCCATTAAAAAGAAAATGAAACAGATTACAAATAATATAATGATGATTAAGCCAGTTGCGTTCAGATACAACGAACAAACATCTGTAAATAATTATTATCAAAAGGTTTTAGATAACTTAACTCCAGAACAAACACAGGAAAATGCTCTTTCTGAATTTACTGATTTTGTAAATATATTAAAAGAGAAAGGTGTAAATATTATAGTAATAGAAGATACAATATCTCCAGACACACCTGATTCTATTTTCCCAAATAATTGGGTTTCTTTTCATGAAAGTGGAAATATTTCCTTATACCCAATGTGTGCTGAAAATAGGAGAGATGAGAGGAGAGAAGATATTTTTGATATTTTGGTTGATGACTATAATTTTGAAATAAATTATCTGAAAGATTTTACTGAATTTGAAAACCACGATAAGTTTTTAGAAGGAACAGGAAGCATGGTTTTGGATAGAGAAAACAAGATTTGTTATGCTGCTATTTCTGTCCGTACGGATGAGCAAGCAGTTTTGCAATGGTGTGATGTTTTTGGATACACTCCGGTTTGTTTTGCTGCAAATCAGGATGTAGAAGGAGAAAGAATGGAAATTTACCATACAAATGTTATGATGTGTGTGGCAGATAAATATGCAATTGTTTGTTTAGATACAGTTGACGATTCTGATGAAAGAAGATGGCTTAAAAGTTCATTAGAAGGAAGTGGAAAGGAAATAATTGAAATAACTGAAGATCAGAAACATAGGTTTGCAGGAAATATGTTACAACTAATGGGAGATGAAAAATATTTGGTTATGTCGAAATCTGCTTATGACAGTCTAACAGAAATTCAGATAGAAAGAATAGAAAAATATAATCCGATTATATCTAGTTCGTTAGACACTATAGAAGCTTGCGGTGGTGGTAGTGCAAGGTGTATGATAGCGGAAGTGTTTTTACCAATACAAAAATAATGATAGAACAAATTTTACATACTGAAATAGAAAGATGTTTATCAGATTTATATTCTGAAAAAGGAAATATTCAGTTTCAGAAAACTAGAAAAGAATTTGATGGAGATATTACTTTGGTTGTTTTTCCTTTATTAAGAATATCAAAAAAAGGACCAGAACAAACTGCAGAAGAGATAGGTGCTTACTTAAAAGAGAAAGTATCTGAAGTTTCTAATTTTAATGTAGTAAAAGGGTTCTTGAATTTAAGTATTCCCCCTGAATTTTGGTTTAATCAGTTTCTGTCTGCTTATAAAACTACAAATTATGGAATTGTTGAAGTTCAGGAAGACGCTCCCACATATTTAGTGGAATATTGTTCCCCAAACACTAACAAACCTTTACATTTAGGACATATCAGAAATAATCTTTTAGGGTATTCGGTTGCAGAAATTATTAAGGCTTCTGGTAAAAATGTAAAAAAGGTTCAGATTATAAACGATAGGGGAATCCATATTTGTAAATCAATGGTAGCTTGGCAGGATTTCGGAAACGGAGAAACTCCAAAATCTTCAGGCATTAAAGGAGATCATCTGGTAGGAAAATATTATGTAGAGTTTGACAAGCATTACAAAGAAGAAATTGCAGAATTAGTTTCTTCTGGCATGGAACAAAAACAAGCTGAAAAGGAATCTCCTATCTTTAAAAAGGCACAACAAATGCTAATAAAGTGGGAAGATAAAGATGAAGAAGTTATCTCACTTTGGCAAAAAATGAACGATTGGGTTTATTCTGGTTTTGATGTGACTCACAAAAGATTGGGTGTAGATTTTGATAAAAACTATTACGAAAGTAACACCTATTTACTTGGAAAAAAAGTTGTTGAAATAGGATTAGAGAAGAAAGTATTCTTTAAAAAAGAAGATGGTTCAGTTTGGATTGATTTATCAGGAGAGGGATTAGATGAAAAGATTATTTTGCGTTCGGATGGAACTGCAGTTTATATGACTCAGGATATTGGAACGGCCATACAACGACATGAAGATTTCGGATTTTCTAATATGGCTTATACGGTAGGGAACGAGCAAGATTATCATTTTAAAGTTTTATTTTTAATACTTGATAAACTAGGATATGATTGGGCAAAAAGTTGTTATCACCTTTCGTACGGAATGGTTGATTTACCTACTGGAAAAATGAAATCCAGAGAAGGAACGGTGGTAGATGCAGATGATTTGATGCAAGAAATGGTGCAAACTTCAAAATCGATTGCAAAGGATTTAGGGAAGTTAGAAGGTATGTCAGAAAAACAGGCAGATGAGCTTTATGAAATAGTTGGTTTGGGAGCTCTTAAATACTTTATGTTAAAAGTAGACCCGAAAAAACGAATGATGTTTGACCCGAAAGAATCTATTGATTTTAACGGAAATACAGGACCATTTATACAATATACTTTTGCCAGAATTCAGTCGCTTATTGTAAAATATAATTCTGAAATATCAGATATTAAATTTGTAGAAATAAATAAGGAAGAACAAACTTTGATAAAACAAATTTTAGACTTCCCGAATGTAATTCAGGAGGCGGCTACAAATTATAGCCCTGCCTTAATTGCAAATTATACTTATGATTTGGTAAAAGAATATAATTCTTATTATCAGAATACAACTATTTTAGGTGAGGAAAATGAGGAGATAAAAATGTTTAGAGTTTCTCTTTCGTTTAAAATATCAGAAGTTGTAAAAAACGCTATGAAACTTTTAGGAGTTGAGGTTCCAAATCAGATGTAGTTATGATTTTCTTCTTCTCTTTTTCTCTTCAATAATATTAGTAAGTTCTCTCCCCATTTGCCCTGCAATAGAAGTGTTCTCTTCTGCACGTCTTATAAGGTAAGGAAGAACATCTTTTACCGGTCCGTAAGGAACATACTTTACAACATTAAAACCTTCTTTTGCTGCATTATAACTAATATGGTCACTCATTCCTAATAGCTGAGAAAAATATACTCTTTTGTCATCTTTGGATATGTTGTGTTTTTCTAAAAGTTGTATTAACAACTCCGAACTGTCTTCATTGTGTGTTCCTGCACAAACCGAGATAATATCTATGTTTTCAATACAAATTGTTAGTGCAGTATTATAATCTTTGTCTGTGTTTTCTTTTATGGTATGTACCGGACAAGGATATCCTTTTTCATTTGCTCTTTCTATCTCCTGTTCGTGGTATGCCCCTCTAACTAGTTTTAATCCAATAAAATAACCTTTTTCTTTCCCGTCTTTTAATAAGAACTTCAGATAATCTACTCTATCATTTCGGTATAGTTGTAAGGTGTTAAAAATCCAAGATTCTTTTTTGTTGTATTTCTCCATCATTTCTTTTGCAATATCATCTATTGCATTTTGTATCCAACTTTCTTCAGCATCAATAAAAAGTGGGACTTTATTTTCTGATGATGTTTTGCATATTTTTTCAATTCTATTTCTGAAATTAAGATTTTCTATTTTCTCATTTTCATTTAAATCTTTATTCTCACTTAGTTTCTCCAATAGAGAAAACTTTGTAAGTCCGGTAGGTTTAAACACAGAAAAAGGAATACTACTTTCTTCTTTAGCTTTTTTAATAGAAGAAATAGTTTCCTTCATTGCTCTATTAAAATCTACTTCAGATTCTTTTCCTTCTGCAGAAAAATCAAGAATTGTTCCTATATTAGATTCCCAAAGTTTATCAATTGTTTCTTGACTGTTTTCAATTGTTGTTCCTCCGCAAAAATGTTTGTAAACTGTAGCTCTGATAATGGGATTAATTGGTAATCTGAGCCATATAGCAACTTTTACAAATGCAGTTAATGTTTTTGAAATAAATGGACTACTAATTGTTTTGAATAGGAGGTAGGCTCTATTTAAATCTTTATCAGATTTATCAGAAAAAGCTACTTTAATATTTTCAAATTTATGCACTTGTTTTTTGTTTTTGCAAAAATATACCTTTAATTAAGATGATAACATGCCAAATAATATATTAGTCAGAAATTTTTCTCGAGATCATAAGTCCATCTCTAATTGGTAAAAGTATCGTTTCTACTCTTTTGTCTTCTAAATTTTTTTTATTGTACTGATCCAAGGCTTTAGTTTCTTCATCCTTTTCATCATTTGTAACCTTTCCACTCCATAAAACATTATCTGCAATTATATATCCTCCAATATCCATTTTGTCTATTAGTAAATCAAAATAATTTGAATAATTTTCTTTGTCGGCATCTATAAAGGCTAACTGAAATTTATCTGAAAAACTAGGAATCAAATCAATAGCATTTCCTATCTGCTGAACTATATTGTTTTTGTATCCTGATTTGTCAAAATACCTTTTTGCAACTGATGTATATTCTTCATTTACATCAATTGTATGTAGAGTTCCGTTTTTCTGTAATCCTTCTGCCAAGCAAAGTGCAGAATAACCAGTGTAAGTCCCTATTTCAATAATTCTTTTTGGCTGCAACATCTTTGAAAACATACTCAGCAATCTCCCTTGCAGATGACCTGATAACATTCTTGGCATCATTACTTTTGCCCAAGTTTCTCTGTTTAGTTCGGCTAATAATTTTGGTTCTTTCTCAGTATGATTTACTGAATAGTTTTCTATATTTTCTGGTAAAAATTCCATAGTTGTTTGTGTAAAAAAAAAGCCACAATTAAGTGGCTTTAATAATATTAAAAAAGTTCTTTTATTTCTTAGAACAACATTCTTTTTTCTCTTTCCCTTTACTGCATTTTGATTTATCTTTAGAACAAGCAGCTTTTTCTTCAGAAGAACACTTAGATTTGTTTTTAGAACAAGATGATTTCTCTTTAGAAGAACATTTTGATTTCGACTTTGAGCATGAAGATTTATCAGTTTTGTCTGTTTTAGAACAACATTCTTTTTTCTCTTTTCCTTTACTGCATTTTGATTTATCTTTAGAACAAGCAGCTTTTTCTTCAGAAGAACATTTTGATTTTGACTTTGAACAAGATGCTTTTTCTGATTTAGAACAACACTTCTTCTCTTCTTTTACTTCTTCAGTAATAGTTTTTTCTGTAGTTTGAGCTGTTACATTAGTTAATCCTATAAAAAGGAATGCTAATAATACGATTGATAATTTTTTCATTGTTTTTTAGATTGATTGTTTATTAAAATTCCGACAAATATACAAAATATTCAGATATATTGAATATCAATAAGTAGCAATAATAGATTGTCCTGCTTTTACTACTTCATTCATCTTTATATTTATCTTTGTTCCTACAGGTAAAAACACATCAACTCTTGATCCGAATTTAATAAACCCATATTCATCTGAAGAAGTAGCAATATCCCCCTTTTTAGCATAAGTAACAATTCGTCTTGCTACCGCACCAGCAATTTGTCGGAAAAGAACCGTTATTTTTTCATTCTTTACTACCACAGTACTTCTTTCGTTTAAGATAGATGATTTAGGATGCCAAGCAACCAAATATTTTCCTGGATGGTATTTTGTGTATTCCACCTCCCCAGAAATTGGATACAATTGATTATGTACATTTAAAGGAGACATAAAAATACTCACTTGCATTCTTTTATCCTTGTAATACTCAGTTTCAGTAATTTCTTCAATTACAACTACTTTTCCATCACATGGTGAATAAACCACTCCCTCTTTCCTTTCTAATTTTCTGTTAGGTAACCTGAAAAAATATACCGACATAATAAAAAAGAATGAACTAAGTGCAGTAATGAGATATACAAAATATCCAGGTATATAATAATATGCCAGATAATTTAAAATAGCAAAAATTATAATTTCGTTTCTTAGTATTTTATAACCTTCTTTGTGTAGTGTCATTTTAATAATCTTGTTAAAATATAAAGTACAGGGATTGTAATCATAAATGCATCTATTCTGTCTAGCATTCCTCCATGTCCTGGAATAAAATTACCAGAATCTTTTACTCCTGCTTGTCGTTTAAAATGAGATGCGATAAAATCTCCTAAAGTTGCTGTAAATGGAAGAATTAGAGCTGTTATAATTGCAAACTGAAAATCAATTTCTGAAAAATATTTTGATGTTATATAAGCTGCAATTAATGTCAAAAAATATCCTCCAGCAAATCCTTCCCATGATTTTTTAGGAGAAATAGATGGCATTATTTTATGTTTTCCGAATTTCACTCCAAAAAGGTAAGCAAAAGTATCAAAAGTCCAGGTAAGGATAAATATAAAAAGAAGTGTTTCTGATTCTAAGAAAAAAGCAGTCATCAATGCTAAAACATAAAAATAGTGGAAGGTTATCTTTTTACCTTTTCTTAGTTTCCACATTTCGTAAGTAGAGATTACTGTAATGATCGAAAACAAGATAACTTTTGATGAATAAGAATAAGAAGCTCCGAACCACATAATAGCAACATATACCGCACCAGAAAGAGCTCTTTTAAGAGTTTCGTTCATTGTATGTATTTATTATTTTAGTAGCTTCTTCCACATCAGTATCATTGACATATAATTCAATATTTCCGAAAATAGTATATGAGGAATCTTTCTTGTTTATTGCTACCGAATTAATGTTTTGTTCTTTTAATAATTGTACAAGTAAATCAATCAAATTAGGATTAGTTGAAGTAATAACTTTAGACCAGTTCTTCTCCATCTTCTTCCTTCTTTTTAGTTTTTGTTACTTTCTTTTTAACTGTTTTCTTTGTCTTTTTCAATTCCTCCTCTTTATCAATTTCTAATAGTTTCTCCTCTTCATAGGATTTCCATTTTCTTTTCCCGAAAATAGTTTCTAAATCAGATTTAAAGATAACTTCATTTTCTAAAAGTGCTCTTCCTAATTTCTCAACTTTATCTTTGTTTTCTAGAAGTACTTTTTTAGCTCTTGCGTATTGTTCTTCCAAAATTCTACTCACTTCTTTATCTATTAGTTGAGCTCTTTCTTCAGAATATGGTTTTGTAAATCCAGATTGCTGACCTGAAGAATCGTAATAAGAGATATTACCAACTTCAGAACTTAAACCGTAAATACTTACCATAGCATAAGCTTGTTTTGTAACTTTCTCTAAATCAGACAAGGCTCCTGTTGAGATTTTATCAAAAAACAATTCTTCAGCAGCTCTACCACCCATTGCAGCACAAATTTCATCTAACATTTGTTCTGTAGTTGTTAATTGTCTTTCTTCAGGCAAATACCAAGCAGCTCCTAAAGATTTTCCTCTGGGTACAATTGTTACTTTTACAAGTGGAGATGCGTATTCTAGCATCCAACTTACAGTAGCATGCCCTGCTTCATGGAATGCTATTGTTTTCTTTTCTCCTGGAGAAATAATTTTTGATTTCTTTTCCATTCCACCAATAATTCTATCTACAGCATCAAGGAAGTCTTGTTTCTCAACCTTTTTCTTTCTTTTTCTGGCAGCAATCAGAGCTGATTCATTACATACATTTGCAATGTCAGCACCACTAAAACCTGGGGTTTGTCTTGCTAAAAAGTTCACATCAATTTCTTCAGAAAGTTTTATTGGCTTCAAATGAACCTCAAAAATTTCTTTTCGTTCTACTAAATCAGGTAAATCAACAAAAATTTGTCTGTCAAATCTTCCTGCTCTTGTTAGTGCTTTGTCAAGTATGTCTGCTCTGTTTGTAGCAGCCATTACAATTACACCTGTGTTTGTTCCAAAACCATCCATTTCAGTAAGTAACTGATTCAGAGTGTTTTCTCTTTCGTCATTGCCACCTGTCATTGCATTTTTCCCTCTAGCTCTACCAATAGCATCAATTTCATCAATAAAAATTATAGAAGGAGCTTTTTCTTTCGCTTGTTTAAAAAGGTCTCTAACTCTTGATGCTCCAACTCCAACAAACATTTCTACAAAATCAGAACCAGATAATGAAAAGAAAGGAACTTTTGCTTCCCCAGCAACTGCCTTAGCAAGTAATGTTTTACCAGTACCAGGAGGTCCAATTAACATTGCTCCTCTAGGTATTTTACCACCAAGTTTTGTATATTTTTCTGGGGATTTTAAGAAGTCAACTATTTCAGTAATTTCTTCTTTTGCACCTTCTAATCCAGCAACATCATTAAAAGTTACAGAAACATCCTCTTTTCCAATAAGCTTGGCTTTTGATTTTCCGATATTAAAAATCTGGCTACCACCACCTCCAGCTCCTCCACTCATTCTTTTCATAATAAAAAACCAAATTCCAATAAAAATAATTAATGGTAATATCCAACTTAAAATTTCTCCAAACATCTGATTTTCATCACGGTATTTTCTGTTTACAGGGTCTGAAGTATCTAGTTCTATCTCATCCATTTTAGTGTTTAGATATTGTAAATCTCCATAACTAAAATAATAGTGGGGAGGTCTTTCTGATTTATTTTTAACTTCAATTTCCGCTATTCCGGTATTCCTTACAAATGTTACTGATTTAATTTCATTATTACTTAATTTAGTCAGAAATTTAGATTGATCAATTTCTTCTCCAGGATTAACGGATGTAAATTGTAATCCTAAAAAAATTAGAGCTATAAGTCCGTATATCCAATAAATTTTAAAACCTCCTCCAAATGGAGGATTATTTTGTGGAGATTTTTTGTTTGGTGTTCTTTTTTGTTGCATTTAATTAATTTTCAATTGTTCGTATTTCGGCATCACCCCATAAATCTTCTAATCTGTAAAATTCTCTTGTCTGTTCCTGAAAAACATGAACTACAATATTACAATAATCTAATAATACCCATTCAGAAGTATTTTTACCTTCTGTATTCCAAGGTTTTTCACCAATTTCTTTTGATGTATGTTTTCTTACACTGTCAGCTACAGAAGAAACATGAGTGTTAGAAGTACCGCTACAAATTACAAAATATTTACAAACAGCTGTTTCAATTTTACTTAAATCTAGGATTGTAATATTAATTCCTTTTACATCTTTCATTCCATCAATAATTGTTTCTAAAAGAATATTCGATTCATCAATCTTTTTTTTGATCATATATATTTTTTAATTTGCGACTGCAAAAGTAAGAATTTGTACCGATATTTGCTATAAATTTATGAAGCTAGAATTAGACAATAAAATAATACGTTTTAAAGATGTAGAATCTACAAATTTATGTGCAAAAGAATATGTAGAAAATAATAAAGTTGATTTGCCTGTAGTTTTTACGACAGATTTTCAAACAAATGGAAGAGGATATCCTCCTAATATTTGGGATTCTGAGAAAGGAAAAAATCTATTAATTAGTATAGCTTTAAATTCTTCAATTAACCTATCAGAAATATTTAATCTAAATATTATTACTTCTTTGTCCTTAATTGATTTATTAGAGGATTTTAATATTTCAAATTTATCAATAAAATGGCCAAATGATATTCTGATAAGAAAAAGAAAAGTATGCGGTATATTAATTGAAAATAAGATAAAAAGAAAAGACATTGTTTTTTCAATAATAGGAGCGGGGCTAAATGTAAATCAGATAAAATTCCCTGATTTTGAAAGAAAAGCAACCTCAATTTTTAATGAAACTAATAAAGTAAATAAAATTGAAGGTGTAATGGAAAAATTCTTACGGAAGATGGAAAATAGGTTGCAAAACTCATCTGAAAGAAACAAAGAAGACTATCTTTCTAAATTATATCTGAGAGATAAAGTTTCGGTTTTTTTAATAAACAATGTAAAACAAAATGGAATAATTAAATCTGTAGATTCTGGTGGTAAACTATTAATTGAATTAGAAAATGTAATTCAATCTTTTGATTTGAAAGAAGTAAAATTTCTATCTTAAATATGACTTAATTTCTCTGACAATATATTCAGAAAATTAGTAATTGGTTTTTCAACCATCATCTTCATCATCATATTTAGTTCTGCATTTACTTCAAGTTTTGCTTGGCATTTCTCTCCACAATCTGTAATAAAACAATTTAAAGAAAAAGAAATAGGGGAGTCTTCAGCTGATAAACTAATTTTTGAAAAAGGTGTTTTTTCTGAAAGAATTAGGTTTAATTCTGGCATTCCATTCATTTTTATTTTACAACTTTCTTTTTCAGATTCAAAACTTTCAATTGAAGAAGGCATTATTTCTTTTAAGTTATTTAAATCTGATAGTTTATTATAAAGTTCTTCTGCACTTAAGTTTGAAACTACCACTTCAGGTCCGCTAAATGTTGCCATAAATTTTTATTTTTTCCAGACAGAAGGATCTTTCCTCCATTCTTTTAATAAAGGTAATTCTCTTTCTGTAATATATTTTGTGTTAAGAGCTTCAGGTAACATGTTGTCGTAATCGCATAAGGATATAAAATCGCAATTTAAATTCCTAAAGTTTTGGCTAGCTTTTTCAAATCCATAAGTAAAAATAGATACTACTCCTTTTACATTCATACCAGCTTCTCTTAATGCTGATACGGCTTCCAAGCTACTTTTCCCGCTACTTATTAAATCTTCTATTAAAACTACAGTTTGTTCTTTTTCAAAATGACCTTCAATTTTATTTTGTTTTCCGTGTTCTTTTGTTTTCGATCTTACATAAATAAAAGGAAGATCTAGTTCTTCTGCAACCAATGCTCCGTGAGGAATACCTGCAGTTGCTACTCCAGCAATTACATTAGCTCCTTTATAATGATTGTTTATAGCGGAAGATAATGAGCTTCTGATAAAATTCCTAATTTCTGGATAAGCTAGTGTTTTTCTATTATCACAGTAGATAGGGGAGTTCCATCCGGATGCCCATTTAAAAGGATTGTTTGGTTGTAAAATAATTGCGTTAATTTGCAATAAGGATTTAGCAACTTGTTTAGCAATATCAATATCATATATCATGATGCAAAAATATAAAGTTTACATTAATAATGAGGTAAAAATTGTAGAAGAAAATTGGAAAGATTTTTGTTCTAAGTTTATTATGGTTGAAGCAGCTGGTGGTTTAGTGTTTAATAAGGATGGGTATATACTGATGATTTTCAGAAATGGAAAGTGGGATTTACCAAAAGGAAAACTGGAAATAGGAGAGTCCGTAGAAGAGTGCGCAATTAGAGAGGTAGAAGAAGAATGTGGGCTTTCAGGTTTAATAATTGAAAACAAAATAAAAGATACGTATCATACTTATAATCTAAATGGATCAGATATTTTAAAAAAGACTTATTGGTTTTTAATGACAACAAAATCTGAACAGAAACTAACCCCCCAAACAGAAGAAGGAATTACGGATGTAAAATGGTGTTCAGAAAAAGAAGTTGAGGATAATTTGAATAATTCTTATCCTAATATTATAGATGTCTTTAATTCATTATAATGATAAAATTTCTTCAGAAAATAGTTGTTTCTTTTATTGTAGTTTATGCAATATTCTATTTCGTTCCTTTTTCTTTCGTTTATACAAAACCATTTTATTTTAATCATGAAAAACTATGGAAACACAGATTTTTAAATCCTGTTTCTGATTCGTTGCAAATAAATGAGTTTAAAGGATTTGAAGTTGATGTTTTTTATAATTCTGAGATAAATGTTTTTGAAGTAAAATACTATGGAGATGAAAGTAAATTTACTTTGTCTGAATATTTTAACTATTTTGGTAAAGATAAATGTTTCTGGATTGATTTTAAGAATTTAAATGAGAAGAATTTTAAGGAGAGTTATAAAAAACTGAAGGAGATTTGTGCAAATAAAAATCTTAAAGAAAGAGTATTTGTAGAATCAAAAAACATGGATCTTCTAAACTATTTTCAAATAAATGGGTTTTCAGTAAGTTATTGGGTTCCAAACTATAATTTCTTTGGTTCGCTTATTACTTCATTTCAGGTAAGAATGAATTTACTAAAGTACCAGCCAGATGCAATTTCGTGTAATTTTAATTCTCTACATTTCTACACCAAGAAATTCCCAAATTATAACTTTTATTGTTGGGTAAATAAAATGAGTAAGGAAAGTGATAAGAGCAGAATTATCAAAAAAGCAGAGAATGAAAATATTAGAATTATCCTAACTGATTTTGATGAAAATTTTCTATCTACTCAGTGACTTCAAGAATTCCACCTGTTATTTTCACTAAATTCAGATAGCTTTCATTCAGATTATAAACAGATTGTAAATAACTAATTCCTGAATTTAAATATGCTATTTCAATATCTCTTAAATCAAAAGAATTTATATTTCCTCTATTGTTTTTATCGTTAGCTAACTGATAATTTATCTGTGCAATATCAAATGCCTTTTTTCTTAAATTATAGATAATAATATTACTATTATATTTCTCATAATTTACTGACAACTGATTTTTTATTTCTCTATGTTTCTTTTCTATATTTAAATCATTTATAAGGTCTCTTATTTCAGATTCTTGTAAAAGTGTTTTATAGTTCCCTCCATCATAAAGTCGAAAATTTATAGATAAATTAGCATAATAATTTAAAGTTTCTCCAGTATTACTGCCTTCATATCCTGAATCTCTAACATCATAAGTGCTTTCATTATAAGAAGCTCCCGAGTTAAAAGAAACGATAGGGTAGTAAGCTGATTTTGCTAGGATAATATCTTGTCGGATTATTTCATTATTTATACACTGGTTATTTATGTTTGTATTATTCCTGAAAGTTTCCGATTGTAAATCTTTTAAATTGAAAATTTGTGTTTTTGTACTCATTTCATCAGTTAAATTCCACTCAGAATCTAATTCAACTCCCAAAACCAGATTTAGGTTTTTTAATGAATTATTATAATTTAATTTTTGTGTAAGTAAGTTGGAACTATCTGTTAATAAAGTGTTTTCAACTTGTAGAAATTCTATTTTACTGCTAACCCCTATATCATATTTTGTTTTCTGATAAATTAATCTTTCTCTGGATAAATTAACAACATTCTGTAATAAATTTAACCTATCTTTTTGTAAAATACAATTATAGTAAGAAAGAATAATAGCTTGTGTTGTATTTTCTAAAGTAAGAGTTAGGTTTCCGTTACTTAAGTATTCTAATTGATTTAATTTTTCTTTGGATGCTTTTATCCCATAACCGTTTAATAAAGTCCAACTTAAGTTTGCAGTTGCATTAATTGATTCTGATTTTAGTATTTCCTGAATAAATGATGTTGGGTTGTTTGATTGATCAGAAACCGCTTCTTCTTTTTTTGCAGAGAGGTTGATTTTTGGTAGAGCTCCTGCTTTTCCTGGATTGTTGTTTAGTTTGCTGATTTCCAGATTTCTTTTGTTTATCTGTATGTCAAAGTTTTGTTTTAATCCAATTTTTATTGCATTTTCTAACGATAAATTTTCTTGAGAAAAAATAATTGTAGGTAGTAAAAGTAAAATGTAAATTAATATTTTTTTCATTAGTTTTCTATTTCTAATTTTCTGTTTTTAAGTATTGTGTAAGGTTCTACTTCCATTTTTGTAGGTGGAGTTTTTCCTCCATTCCAAAGCCACCATCTTGCTCTTCTGATATCATTAAAATACATTATCAGAGAAGGGAAATAAAGTAAAAGTATAATTGTTCCGAATAATACACCAAATGCTACTGAAATTGCCATAGGGATTAAGAATTGAGCTTGGAAACTTCTTTCTAAAATTAAAGGGAATAAACCTACAAATGTTGTAATTGTTGTTAGTATAATTGCTCTAAATCTACTTTTTCCTGCTCCAATTACAGCATCTTCCATGCTCATTCCTTCCTTTAAGTTTCTGTTGTATTTGTCTAGCATTACAACTGCATCATTTACTAAAATACCAATAAGAGCAACAACACCCCAAACACTCATAATTGAAAAAGGTTTCCCTACAATTCCGTGCCCCAGAATAGCAGAAAATACACCTACAGGAACTACCATCAATATAAGTCTTGCCTGATAAAATGATTTAAAATTAAGAGATATTGTTATTACAATTAATATGATACTGATTAAAAATGCAATTCCAAGTCTTTTACCGCTATCTGCAGCTTCTTCTGCTTGCCCCATTATTTTATAACTAACTTCAGGGAAGTTATTTTTCAGAACTCCCAAATATTCTCTTTCAATTTGTTCGTTTACATCCCCAGAGAATTCTGCATTATATAAATTTGCATCAACTCTTATTTCTTTTGCTCCATTTATATGATTTATCTTTACTCTACCTCTTTTATATTCATAATTCGCAAGTTCTTCTAAAGGAATTAAGGATCCGTTTTGTGTTTTAATTTTTACTTTATTTAAATCCTCAATACTATTTCTGTTTCTTTCAGGATATCTAAGCCATATTTTCACTTCATCTCTTCCGATAATAAGCCTTTGTACCTCTTCCCCAAAAAATCCTTGTCTGATTTGTTTTAAGATAGTTACTTCATTTAGTCCTAAAGCATAAGCTTTCTCTTTTAATGATAAGTGAATTTCTCTATTTCCTACTCCTCCATTATCCATTACTTCTTTTACCATAGGAATCTTAGAGATTCTCTCTTTAAGCCAAATAGATGCTTCTTTTAGTTGATGGTCGTTTTCTGATTGTAATGATATGGAAACCGCCTTTCCGAATTGTTGAAATCCTCCAACGGAGATCTTCTCCATAACCGCTAATGAATCTGGACTAATTCTTCTCTGAATTTCATTTGAAATATCAATTGTTGAGATTAAATCACTTTCCTTTATTGCTAACCTGAGAGAACCAACATGAGACCCTGAAACTCCCAAATTTTCTGTAAACCCAACGGTAAGTGATATATCCGTAAATAAAGTATCATTATATTCCTCAATTAGTTCCTGATGATAATCATTAATGATAGAATCGCAATACCATAAAAAACTCTCTGTTCTGAATTCTCTTTCCCCAGGTTTGTAGGAAAACTCTAGTTTTACTTCATTAAAAGGAATGGAAGGAAAGAATGTCCACCTGATTGTTCCACTAAGTAATAGAATAGAAACTATGATTATAAATACTAAAGGGGTCCAAACATGAATTCTATAATTTTTAACAAATCTTGTATTAATATTAGAATACCAATTTTTAGTTGATTCAATTATAGGTTCTACCTTATCCTTGATGTCTTCCCATTTTAGAATTAGAAAGAATATTATTATAGTAGATAATATAAATTTGACTCTTGTAAAATCAAAAAGATTGTAAATAACTAAACCAAACATGATAGATACTATTATTGCCAATGAGAATCTATTATTGGAGAATTTTTCCCTTAGTAGTGCTTTTTTATTTGAAAGATGTGCAGGTAGAATTAAGAAGGCTTCTATTAGTGAAAAAAGTAGAACTGTAATTACACTAAATGCCATTTCTTGCATCATTTCCATTTGTCCTCCTACAAAGAGTAGAGTAGAGAAAGCAAATACAGTTGTAAGTACGGAAGTTAATACAGGAGTAACTACTTCCATTGTTCCGTCAAGTGCAGCTTTCATAGGAGTTTTCCCTCTTTCGAAATGACTATAAATATTTTCTGCAATTACAATTCCGTCATCTACTAAAATACCAACAACTAAAATCATACCAAATAATGAAATCATGTTGATTGTCATACCGTACATTAGTCCAATCGATATCATTCCAATAAATGAAAATGGTATTCCAAAAGCTACCCATGAAGCTAGTCTAACCGAAAGAAATAATCCTAAAATTATTAATACTAATAGAAGGCCTATCATTAGATTCTCACTTAAAGTTTCGATTCTTTGATCTAACATGTCTGCAAATTGAAAAATTGTAACTATTTCAAATTCAGGATTTTCTTTGTTAAATTGTTCAATATAAGATTCTATAGAATTAGCAATTTTTTTAATATCTTCTTCAGGTGTTTTCTTGATGATAAAACTAATGGATCTTTCTCCATTTACATAAGAAATCATTGGGATGTCAGAAAACTCTAATTCTACTTTTGCAATATCTTTTAACCTAATAATATCTCCATTGATATCAGAAAAAACAACTATTTCTTCAATTCCTTCTGCAGTTGTTTTTTTATTGTTTGACCTAATAATTATTTCATCTTTCTGAGTTTTAATACTTCCTCCAGAAATATCAATATTACTTCTTTTTATTGCTGATGAGACAACATCAAATGTTATCTGGTTTCTTAATAATTGATTTTCATCAATTTCTACAGAAATAATAATAGGTGCATAACCAATTACCTGAATCTGACTTATTTCATCATCATTCAGAAGGTCTTGCTCAATTTTATTTGATTTTTCTTTTAAAAGCCATAGGTCATTAGGGCCGGTAAGTGCATAATATCCAACCATATTACCCATGCCTCCCATACCTCTACTTTTTTGTTTTTGTACAGTTGGTTTTTCGGCTCCTTCCGGAAAAGAATAAATGGCATCAACTGAATTTTTTACATCAGTAAGTACTTCATCAATATCAAAACCTTCATATACTTCAACAGTAACTCTTGAAATATTTTCGGATGAAGCAGAATTTAACTCCTCAATTCCTTCAATTCCATTTAATGATTCCTCAATTCTGGTTGTTATTCCTTCTTCAATTTCTTGTGGAGATGCTCCAGGATAAGATACATTTACATATATTTTATTTGGAGGTAACTCAGGAAAAAATGATTTTGGCATCATCATTAAGCTCAAAATACCTGCAATTGCAGTAATAATAATTACAGCATTTGCATATATCGGATACTTTATAAAGTAAGCAATTAATTTTTTCATTTACTTTGAAATTGGTTTTACAATTATACCTTCTGTAACATCAATTAATGGCTCATTTACTACCATTGTATTATTGTTAATTCCGCTAACTAAAACATTACTTCCTTGATAGGATATAATTTCTACTGACATAATTTCCAGTTTGTTTTCAGAATTTACAACATAAATATTGTTTTCAGAAAAAATGGACCTTCTAGGTATTTTACAAACATTGTTTGTAATGTTTGATGAGATAGTTCCTTCTAAATACATACCACTATAAATCATCTCAGTATTTGAAGATATTTCTGTAAAAACTGATATGTTCTGAGTTTTTTCATTTACAAAATTTCCTTTTCGTGTTATTTTCCCAAAAAAAGTATTTGTTCCGTTAGTAAGTAAAACTTCCGAGCCAATTTTTATAAATTCATTTTCTGAAGTATTTATTGTTAATTCAACTTCCTTTTTTCCATCTCGGATTACATCAATAACAGGAGATCCCATATTTACATTTGCACCAATATCGGTATAAGATTTTGAAATAACTCCATCAAATGGTGCTCTTACAGTGTATTTTCTTAGTTTTTCCTCATCAGATTTTACGGACAGATATTCCGACATAATTCCTCTAGAAATGATAAAATTCTTTTCTTTTGAACTATTTGTTTCAGGTAAATTGCCAATTGTTTTTTCTAAAGAAAGTGAGTTAAAAAAATCATCCCATTTCTTGTATTCATCTGTAAAGTCAAGTTTTATTTCTGCTAAATTAGATGATAATAGATTCATGAATTTACTCTTCTTGGCTTTTACAAGTAAATCTATGTCAGTATTTTTCACTTTAAAAAGTATGCTTCCTTTTCTGAATTTAACCCCTTTTTTAATAGAGAAGTTCCCTTCTAATTTTCCGCTTGTTTCAGATGTAATAGTGATGTTATTTAAAGAAACAACTCTTCCTGAACTTTTAATTTCGGAGTTCTGATTGCTATTATTTGCGATTTGTACGCTTACTATTTTTAATGTTTTTTCATGAGAAATAGAATCGGTAATCCTTGATTCTCTGATTGATTCCGCATTCTGTTCTCCATAACTCATTCCTGCATTATAGCTGATTGAAGAAACCAATCCGAATAAAAGTAAGATGATAATACTTACTACAATAATTAGTGTTTTTCTGATGTTCATGTGTTTATTTTTTAAATAATATCTCTAATGTTTCCCAAATTTTCTCTCCTTCTAATTTTAAATCTGTCTTAGATCCTGAGAGCTTACAGTCCAAAATATTTTTCTAATTCCACCCATCATTATAATTGATAATTTTTCTGATGAAATATCGCTTCTGAATTCTCTTTTCTCTTGCTACAAAGATAATTCAATTTAATTAAATAAATCATTAGTTTTCTTAAGAAAAAATTCAAAATTAAACCAATGGTTATAATAAAATGTTATGAATGCTCTATAGAGATAAGTGATATGGATAAATCTAAATTATTATGTTATTGATTGTTAGTATTTCACCTACTATTTTCCGATACAGAATTTTCCAAAGATATTCCCTAGAATTGTGTCAGTAGTTACTTCACCAGTAATACTTCCTAAATGAAAGAGTGCTTGTCGGATATTAATAGCTAGAAAGTCTCCAGTTAAACCACTCTTTAGACCTTCAATTATTGTATTTATTTCATGAAGAGTTAAAGAAAGTTGATCAAAATGACGCAAATTTGTAACAATACTTTCATTGTCATTTATCTGGTATGATTTGATAGAATCTAAGAGACTATTTTTAAGTATGTCTATTCCTTCTCCTTTCTTTGCTGAAATACTTATGGAGTTATTGATGTCAATATTTTGTTTGGAAATATCCTTTTTATTTACAATTACTAATACTTTATTTTTATGTAGACTTTCTACTTTTTTAAGTGCAGATATTTGCTTTTTTATATCCTGTGTTTCATCTATTAAAAATAATATTATTTCAGCTGATTTTGCTTGATCATAGGACTTCTTAATTCCCAAATTTTCAATTGTATCAGTTGTATCTCTGATTCCTGCAGTATCTATAAAACGAAAATTAAATCCTTTAATAATGAGGTTGTCTTCAATAGCGTCCCTGGTAGTTCCTGCAATATCCGAAACAATTGCTTTGTCCTCATTTAGCAAACAATTTAATAAAGTTGATTTCCCTACATTCGGAGCTCCTAAGATAGCTACAGGAATCCCGTTTTTAATTACATTCCCTAATTTAAAAGAATGGATTAATTTTTCTGTTTTTTCTTTTATTTCAGATAATAAATTTTGGAATTGTATCCTGTCAGCAAATTCTATATCTTCTTCCGAGAAGTCTAACTCAAGTTCAATTAAAGAAGCAAAATCAATTAGTTTACTTCTTAGCTTTTTCAATTCTTCAGAAAATCTACCTTTTAGTTGGTGCATTGCAGTTTTATGTGCTGATTTAGTTTCACTTTCAATTAAATCGGAAACTGATTCTGCTTGAGAAAGGTCCATTTTTCCATTTTTAAAAGCACGCATTGTAAACTCACCAGCAGTAGCTGTTCTGCAACCTCTTTCTAATAATAACTGAACTATTTTATTTTGTATGTAAACGGATCCATGACATGAAATTTCCACACTTTCTTCTCCAGTAAAAGATGATTTGTTTTTGAAAATACTTATTAAAACTTCATCAATAATTTCATTATTATTTATTATATTTCCGAAATGTATTGTGTGAGATTTTTTTTCATATATATTTTTACTAAAAACTGAGTTTACAATTTCTATTGATTTTCTACCTGAAATTCGTATCACAGCAATAGCAGACATACCACCTCCAGTGCTAATAGCACATATAGTATCTTCCGGATTAAAATAATTCATCTTGCAAAAGTATTCAAAATCCTTTGTAAAATGCTATTTTGTAGTAGTTTTGCAAACCAAATAAATAAATAACAAAAAATGAGTGTATTAGTAAACAAAGATTCGAAAGTAATTGTACAAGGATTTACTGGTTCTGAAGGAACTTTTCATGCAGAGCAAATGATTGAGTACGGAACTAATGTTGTTGGAGGAGTTACTCCTGGCAAAGGTGGTCAGATACATTTGGATAGACCAGTTTTTAATACTGTTGAACAAGCAGTTGAACAAGCAGGTGCTAATACATCATTAATTTTTGTTCCTCCAGCTTTTGCTGCAGACGCAATTATGGAAGCTGCTGAAGCAGGAATAAAAGTAATTATTTGTATTACTGAAGGGATCCCTACAAAAGATATGATTACTGTAAAGGAATATTTATCTGATAAAGATTGTACTTTAGTTGGTCCTAACTGCCCAGGTGTTATAACTCCTGAAGAAGCAAAATGTGGTATTATGCCAGGATTTGTTTTTAAGAAAGGTAGAATTGGTGTAGTTTCAAAATCAGGTACTTTAACTTATGAAGCTGCAGACCAAGTTGTAAAAGCGGGTATGGGAATATCTACTGCAATTGGTATTGGAGGTGACCCGATTATCGGAACTACAACAAAAGAAGCTGTAATGATGTTTATGAATGACCCTGAAACTGATGGAATAATTATGATTGGTGAAATTGGAGGTCAGTTAGAAGCAGATGCTGCTAGATGGATAAAAGAAAATGGAACTAAAGCTGTTATAGGATTTATTGCTGGACAAACTGCACCTGAGGGTAGAACAATGGGACATGCTGGAGCAATTGTTGGTGGTGCTGAAGATACTGCTGAAGCGAAAATGGCAATTATGAGAGAATGTGGAATTACGGTTGCTGAATCTCCTGCTGAGATAGGAAAATTAATGGCAGAGAAAATTGGAGTAACCGCTTAAGATTAAATAAATATTAAAAATTAAATCCTTACCATTTGGTGAGGTTTTTTTTGTCAGAAAATTTAATAAAAAAAGGACTCTGAAATCCAGAGTCCTAATAAAAGATAGTTTTATTTATATTTATTAAACTGTTTGAGTTGTGTCAAAGTTTTCTAAGTGTTCTTTTACTTTACTTACAAACTGACCTCCAAGTGCCCCATCAACAACTCTATGGTCGTATGATAAAGAAAGGAACATCATATGACGAATTGCTATTACATCACCTTCAGAAGTTTCTAATACTACAGGTTTCTTTTTAATAACACCACAAGCCATAATTGCTACTTGAGGTTGGTTGATAATAGGAGTACCCATAAGGTTTCCGAAAGTACCAACGTTTGTCATAGTGATTGTACCACCTTGTATATCGTCTGGATTTAACTCTCCCCCTCTAGCTCTTACTGCTAAATCATTTACAGATTTAGTAATACCAATTAGGTTTTTGTTCTGAGTTTCTTTAATAACAGGAACAATTAAATTTCCATCAGGTAAAGCAGCTGCCATACCAATATTTATATTTTTATGTATGTGGATATTTGTTCCATCAACAGAAACATTTATCATAGGGAAATCTTTAACAGCTTTTGCCATTGCTTCAATTATAATAGGAGTGAAGGTAATGTTTTGTCCTTCTCTCTTTTTAAAATCTGCTTTTATAGAGTTTCTCCAGTTTACAATATTTGTCATATCTGCTTCTACAAAAGAAGTAATATGTGCAGAAGTTGATTTTGACATAGTCATATGTGCAGAAATAAGTTTTCTCATTCTGTCCATTTCTACAATTTCAGTACCACCCGTATTAGTTATATTTACCGATGTATGTGCTGTAGTTACCTTAGGTGCAGGATCATCTTCTTTAGTTTCTGTTTTTGCTGGAGTTGCTGCCGCTGCAGATCCTCTAGTTTTTAAATAAGAGATCATATCCGATTTTGTTACTCTACCATCTTTTCCTGTTCCAGGAATAGTTTCTAATTCCGTCATTTCTATTCCCTCTTCAGAAGCCATGCTTCTTACAAGTGGAGAATAAAATCTATCTCCCGTATTTGTAATTATATTTGTAGTTGTTTCAGTTGCTGTTGCAACAGGAGTTTCTGTTTTTACAGGGGCTGCAACCGGAGTTGGAGTTTCTGTAGTGGCAGGAGTATCTTCTCCACCTTCTGTTTCTAATATTGCAAATGGCTCACCAACTTGTACTACATCATCTGCTTCAAATAACATTTCTACTAATTTTCCTTCATGTGTAGAGGGTACTTCAGAATCTACTTTGTCCGTTGCAATCTCAACGATTGTTTCGTCCATTTCAATCATGTCTCCTACATTTTTTGACCATGAAATTATAGTTGCTTCCGAAACACTTTCACCCATTTTGGGCATAATAAGTTCTACTCTTGCCATTCTTTAAATTTTTGGCAAAAATAGTAAAACTATGCGTTCAAAATACTATTTTGATAAGGAGTTTTCGTAAGGTAGTCTGCTACTGATGGATGTTCCTAAAGTTATCTCATCTGTATATTCTAGTTCATCTCCAATTGCTATACCTCTGGCGATAGATGAAATTTTAATATTTATATCCTTTAATCTTCTGAATAGATAGAAGTTAGTAGTGTCTCCTTCCATTGTGGTACTTAGGGCAAAAATGATTTCTTTTACCTCTCCGCTTTGTGCTTTTTGTACTAATTCTTCTACTTTTATGTCGGTTGGTCCAACACCATCCATAGGGGAGATTAGTCCACCTAAAACATGATATATTCCTTTAAATTGCATGGTGTTCTCTACTGCCATCATTACTCTAATGTCTTCTACTACACAAATTGTTGTTCTATCTCTTTTATGGTCCGAACAAATTTCGCATTTTAAATTATCAGAAATAGAGAAACACTCCGAGCAATAGTTGATGTTATTTATTAGGTCGATAAATGAATTTCCGAACTGATTTATGTTTTGTTTGTCTTGTTTTATCATGTGTAAAACTAATCGCAGGGCAGATTTTTTTCCTATTCCTGGTAAGGAAGAAAGTTGAGTTACGGCATTTTCTACAAGTTTGGATGGAAAATTCATAGATGCAAAACTAAAAATAAAAACAGAATGTTAGTAAAGATTTGTAACATCTTATTGGGAAGCAGTTTTTATATAATATTTTTGTGAAAAATAATTAATATGTCGTCAACACTTATAGTATCGGTTATAGTAGGGTATTTTTTATTACTTATTCTAATATCGTATGTAACCGGAAAATCGGATAGTAATGATTCTTTCTTTTTAGGAGATAAACAATCCCCCTGGTATGTGGTAGCTTTTGGTATGTTAGGTGCAACACTTTCAGGAATTACATTTATTTCCGTACCGGGAAAAGTAGCTGATTCGGCCTTTTCGTACATGCAAATGACTATGGGCTTCTTTTTCGGGTATTTGATAATCGCTTTGGTACTTATTCCATTGTATTACCGAATGAACCTGACTTCCATTTATGGGTATTTGAAAGATAGATTTGGAAATTCCTCTTATAAAACGGGAGCATCTTTCTTTTTATTGAGTAGGCTAATCGGTGCTTCCTTACGATTATATATAGTGGCAAATGTGTTGCAAATGGCTATATTTGATAGCTGGGGAATTCCTTATATTGTAACAGTATTAATTACCATTTTACTTATTTGGGTATATACTTTTAGGAGTGGAATAAAAACTATTATTTGGACGGATACTCTACAAACCTTGTTTATGTTGCTGGCAGTTGGTACTAGTATTTACCTTATTTCGGAGGAGTTAAATTTGGGATTTGTTGCATTGGTAGATACAATAAAGGAAAGCGAATATTCTCAGGTTTTATTTTGGGAAGGAGATTTACATTTTGGAAAGCAGTTTTTTGCTGGAATATTTATTGCTATTGTTATGACGGGATTGGATCAAGATATGATGCAAAAAAATCTGAGTTGCCGTAGTAAGGAAGATGCACAAAAGAATCTGTATTGGTTTTCGGGGGCCTTGGTGATAGTAAACCTTGTGTTTTTATCTTTAGGAGCTTTGTTGTACATATATGCCGAGCAAAAAGGAATAACAGCAACAAAAGACGCCTTGTTCCCTGAAGTGGCACTTAATGGTGGATTGGGAATAGGAGTAGGACTCATCTTTATATTGGGATTGATAGCTGCTGCCTACTCCAGTGCAGATTCGGCACTTACTTCTTTAACCACTTCTTTTTGTGTAGATATTCTGGATTTTGATAAAGATGGAGATCAACAGAAACAGATTAAAACCAGAAAAGGAATTCATTTAATGTTCTCATTGGTGTTGGTAGTGGTAATAATGATTATAAAATCCTTAAATGATGATTCTGTTATTGATTCTCTGTTTAAATTGGCAGGATTTACTTACGGACCATTACTTGGTTTGTATGCTTTTGGGATGATTACAAAATGGAAAGTAAAAGATCTATATGTTCCTATAGTTTGTGTTATATCTCCTTTTTTAACCTACTATATTGCGGATAACTCAGTAGAGTGGTTTAATTACAAATTTGGTTTTGAGCTACTAATATTAAATGGTGTTATCACTTTTGTGGGATTGTTGTTACTGAGGAGAAGTTGATTTTTTCCAAAGAAGATATATTCCTAATAATCCAGTAAGTATCAAACAAAAAGAGATTATTTCTGCTTGTGTTATTCCTCCCAATATATTGTACTCCGTATTTACTCTTATCTTTTCAATAAAAAATCGTTCTATTCCGTTTAGTGTAAGGTATATAAAAAACAACATACCAGCAATGTTTATTCTTTTACGAATACTCCATAAAAAGAAGAATATAAGTCCTGCCATAATAATCTCATAAAATGGGGTAGGGTACACATTTTCTGCTAACTGATTACAGAAATCCCCT